>JAOZMT010000250.1 GCA_029934175.1 Victivallales bacterium
ACCAGCGATAAATCGCTTTATCGGACTTCCGACTAAAGGGGCTGTCGATTTAATAAAACGGAGCGCCATCCGTCTCGGTGGCAGGATGTTAATATACTGAGAAAGTTGCTTATTTAAGGATTTATTCCTAAACAAGCGATGATTCTTCCCAGTATCTGAGCATTATGCCGGCGAGACGCGCGGCGCTCCGAGTAAATCGACAGCCCCTAAAGTCGGTACTCTGACTATTTTTTCGACTATTTGTAATTGAAAGTGTAAAGTTCATCTGAAACTAGCCAAAATATTCTACTTTTTTATTTGTCTAAATTGCATTTTTCTTACTTGAATATTGAAAATTCCTTGTTGAATATTGGATATTCAATTTCTTATATTTAGCTTTCACATACAGGCTGAGAGCACAGCTTTTATACTTGGGTTGTTTTATTAGAAATAACCTCTGACAAAGTATTTATTAATTCATCGTGAGACCAAGGTTTAGATAATATTTTCACCATATTTTCACTCTGCATTAATTTAATAACTGTTAATTTTGTTGCATAACCTGTTATAACAATTGCTGGGACATTAGGTTTTCTTGAATATGCTAATTTTAAAAACTCATCTCCTTTAATATTTGGCATATTATAATCTGTTATGATAGCGTCTATTTTAGTTGTCGTTAATTCATTTAATGCTTGCTTGTAATTTGTAAACGATGATACTTTATATTTATGCCTAACTAACTCACGCTTTAATGAATTTAAAATATTTTCTTCATCATCTAAAATTAAAATTCGCTTCTGCGTAGGCTTTTTTGGTTCTATTTCAACTTGCTTTTTCACTTTTTCTATTTTTACTTCTCTTTCTAAAAAAACTTTATCAAATGCAGGATCTAAATCTTCTCTTTGCAATAATTGCGATATTGAATGTGCATCAAATACAATGCCTTTCTTGATTATCAAAATACCATTTTTCTCAAAGTTACGAGATAACTTCATATTGTCTTTTATCATTTCTAAAGGTAATTCTATTTCTGTTTCAAGTTCACTTGTATCATCTGATAATACTTGCAAAACAAACAATTTTAATAATTCTGCATCTAATTTATTTTTCCCTAAATTTATTAACTTTTCAATTGCAGCATCTTTATTTAAAATAGAAATATCTGACTGTGAATACCTAATTCTATCATACATATTTGCTATGGCTATTATTTTTGAACCTATATTTATTTCATCGTTCTTTAATTTATTTGGATAGCCTAATCCATCGATTGTTTCATGATGATGCAAGACAATACTTGCAATTTTATCAAAGTTCGATACATTTCTTAACAATTCAAAACCTAACTCTGGATGCTTTTTAAGGATATTATCTTCCCTTTGAGTCAACTGCTTTAAATCTTTTTTCAATAATTCTACTGGTGTTGAGATAAAACCTAAATCGTGCAAATACCCTGCACCTTCAATATCTAAAATTTCTTTATCTGACAAATTTGCGACTTGTGCAAGTTCTTTTGCATATATCGCAACTCGCTTGCTATGCCCCTGTAAACTGGGAGAATATTCTTCCATCATCTTTGATAAAACAACAATAATATCTTTCAAAGATTTTTCTAATTTTTTTTGCGTATTGTGCAAATGCTCTGTGCGCTCTTGAACCTTCTCTTCAAGTTCATTATTAAGTTTTTCTAATTTATTAAATTGCTCTTTAGATAAATCCTCAAGCCGTTTATTTTCCTCATATAAATTATATTGCCCAAATGCTTCACGGATTACATTTTTGATATTTTCATCATCCCACGGTTTTATTAGAAGTTGAGATATTTTTCCTTCATTGACTGTTTTAAGTAAAATATCAACTTCAGCATAAGCTGTTAATGTAATTCTAACTGTTTGTGGAGTAATTTTATAAGCCTTTTTCAAGACTTCAGCACCTGACATATTTGGCATCTTTTGATCACATACAATTACCCCTATGTTCTCTTTTGATAAAATTTCAACCGCATCAGCACCATTATTTGCTCTAAAGATATTATATTTTTCTTTACGCAATAAACGAGTTAAAGCTGATAATATACCTTCCTCATCATCAACTAGCAGTAGATTATTGTTCATTAATGACCTCTTCTAAAGTTTTTGCACTAAATGCAAATGGCAAATTTGCATAATTCGCAACTTTTTTATCATAAGCAATAACTTTTTTTGCAGTATTTGCGACTTGTGCAAATAATTCTATTGGCTCATTACCATCAATGAGAATGATTTTATTTTCAAAATTTTCATTAGCTGTATGTATTTCAAGGTTTAAAGAATTATATTCAAAAATAACCTCTATCCATTGAACCAGTTCTTTATCTTTTGAAATAAAAACAAATTCTTTATCATTAGTTTTTTTAGCATCTACTTTAATATTTAAATCAAAAAACTCAATAAGACTTTCATATTTTCCATCTAAATCTTTTAAAATATCTTTATAATCTTGAGGTTGTAAATTCCAATTTTCAAGCATTGACTTATTATATTTTATAGTATTTTCAAAGTCAGAGCCGTTCACAATTGACAATAAATTAGCAATTAATAATATTTCATCTAATTTAGAATGTTGCTGATTTTCATATATGTGAATCGATTTGGTTATTTCAATAGGAAAATTCCATTGTTCAAGTAAAATAGAGCCTATTTCTTCGTGAGTAATTCCAATGTGTCGTTTTTCATTAAGGGTAATATCTGACAACTTAGAATTTAATACTATTTTATATTCTTCAGGATAAAATTGCATAATAATCATAAATCCAACATTATGTAGCAATCCTGCAACAAAAGCTTCATCTGGATTAATATAACCTAGTCTCCTTGATATTATTTTAGATAAAATAGCCATTGCAATAGAATTTTTCCATAGCATTGTCATATCAAACTTTATTGGGAATAATTTTATCATTTGAATATTATAAAAAGAAAAAGCAAGAGTATTTATACTGCTCGTTCCAAGTATTATAATAGCTTCATCTATTGAGTTGATTTTGCGTTTTAAACCATAAAAAGATGAATTCACAAGCTCTAAAATCTTACAAACTAATGCTGGTTCTAAAGATATAAGCTTAGATATTGTTTTTACATCTACACAAGCATTACGAGTCAACTCTAGCAGTTTTTGTGGGATATGACTTAATGGCGGTAACTCTTCAATATGTTTTAAAACTAATGAGAATTTTTTATCCATAATAGACCTCCCTACAATCCTTAGAAGAAAACATTATTAAAACGCCTCGTTTGTCAACTGGCTTTATTAACAATTTGAAATCACCACTAAAAATATGTATTAGGTCAAGTGATATTATTTTATTGTTAGATATAGATTCTTCTATTTTTTTGACTAAATCTTCACTTAAAAACGAAGTGATATGTTTACCGAGCATAACAGTTGACAATTCAGGAATAAGTTCTTTTGATTTGCCATTAGACAGCACAAATTTAAGTTCTAAATCTATACCAATAATAGCAACAGGTATTTTCTCTAACAAATCTTGCGATAGTTGCAAATATTCAGTTCGTTCTTTAACCAAATTTTCTAAATTATCATTCAAACACTCTAACTCATTATTTTGCCCTTGGACAGTTTTTAGAAGTAGTTTATTTTCTTCTATAATTGCATAATGTTCTAAACATTGTTTAATTGTTGTTTTTAATTCATTATCATTCCATGGTTTACTTAAAAATCTATAAATTTCACCTTCATTTATAGCTTCTAGAATTACAGAAAGATCAGCATAACCAGATAATATAACTCTAACAATATTAGGGTATTTTTTTTTTACTTCTTTAAGAAGTTCTGTTCCTGTCATCTCTGGCATTCTTTGATCCGAAAGAATAAGTTGGACTTCATTTTGTTTTAAAATCTCAAAAGCTTCATCTGCACAGTTCGCAGTTAATAACTTATACGGTTCTTTTCGTAGCAAGCGTTTTAAAGAATGTAAAATATTTACTTCATCATCAACGCATAAAACTGTTGTTTTATTTTCCATACTCCTCCTCTAATTTAGCTGATTCTATTAATCATTTATTTTAAAGACTTTCCAGTCTTTACCTTTGTAAGTATAAATCATCCATTTTGTAATTGTTAATTCTGGAAATTTTTTAGCGATAGCTTTTTCATAAACGGCAAGTTGATCTTTATCTTTTTTGCGAGGTTTTTTCAAATTGTTCCATAAAACAGTATCTGTATTATTGAAATGCTTAAACTCGACAAGATATTTCATATTTTTATATTGAGATGTCCATTTTCCTAAAAATTCTAAATCTGTTCTGCCACCATGTTGATTAACTTCTATTTCAAAGACAAAGTCTGATGATAAATGTCGTCTGCATAACTCATAAAATGTGCTTCGGAAAAAGTTTTCATTAGCTTTTTCAAACATCTGTGCAGGGAATTGACCAATATATATTTCCCAATAACCTGCGAAGAGTGCATTTATATCTAAATCTTTTCTAAATTGAATAAA
>JAOZMT010000251.1 GCA_029934175.1 Victivallales bacterium
CCTGTTATCCTGTCAAAATAATAAAAGCATTTACAACTGTTTTTAAAGAAGATACGTAAAATGGGGGTTACTGAATATATACTTTTTATCTGTGGTATTTTGTGGTTTTAATTCACACAATAATAATTTTGTTAAATTAATCAATATTATTACCTATATATATTTATAAAAAACTTGTTTTTCTTATAAAATGTGTTACATTACACCTTGATTAAAACTGTTTACATATTTGTATAGTAAACTTAAATAAAATTAAAGGAGATATTATGTTGGAGAATTTTTTAGTGCTAGCAGAAGCAAATACTGCATCAACAGGGGGAGCGTTCGGACAAATGCTAATCCCTTTTTTATTAATTGGAGCAATGATGTTTTTTATGTTCCGTTCTCAAAAAAAAGAGGCGAAGCGTAGGCAAGAAATGCTTGATGGCATTAGGACAGGGGATAAGATTCTTACTATGGGTGGAATTCATGGAGTAGTCAAAACAGTAAATGAAGATACTTATATCGTAGAAATTGCAGAAAAAGTTAAAGTTGAAGTCAGTAAAACAGGTGTTAATAATATTACAAAAAAGGAGAGTAAATAATGAATTCAAAACCGTATATTTTCAGATTAATATTCACTGTAATCGTAGTTGCAGTTTTCGCAGTATCAATGATTCCTTTAAACCAACAAGATTTATTTGAAACCTTAGAGGGTTTTATTGTTGATGAACAAGTTGAAAAGATACAAGAGGTTATAAAACTATCAAAAGAGAAACAATCAAAAGATATAAATTTATATGCTTCTGTAGCTTTAGAAGAAGCTGCAAGTGAATTGGAAGTAGATTTATTAGCATCAATTGAACCACGATATAGAACAGGATTATCAAATAACCGTGATGTTATTTCTAAAATTCGTAAAAGCGCTAGTAGTTCTATTCGTCTTGGTATAGATTTAAATGGAGGGGTTGAATATCTTTTTTCTCTATCGCCAAATAAAGATGCAGATGAAAAGAAAAAATTAGAAATCGCAAATGATTTTGATGGTTTCCGTGATAAAACAATAGAAGTTCTTCGTAGAAGATTAGAAAAAATGAATATTAATGAAGCAGAATTAACCCCTATTGGAGAAAAATTTGTTTCATTAAAAGCTCCTATTGTTTCAAAAGATGAAAAATTATTGCTTTTAAATATGATAAAAAGAACTGCAAAATTACAATTTAGATTATTGCACGAGAGTTTAGGTGGAACAGGAGAGCCTCCTGTAGGGTTTGAAAGAATGCCTATTACATCTGTTGATAAAAAAGGTAAAAAGACAGTTAATTATGAATTTGTTGACAAAAGAAGTAGAATGTCTGGGAAAAATATATCAAATGCTTTTCCTAGATTAGATCAATATGGTCGTCGAGAAATAATATTAAATTTCAATACAGCAGGTGCTAAAACATTTGGAGAAGTTACAACAAAATATAAAGGCAGACGCTTAGGTATTGTTTTAGACGGAACTCTTTACTCAGCTCCAAATATACAAAGCGCTATTACTGGAGGAACAGCTCAAATTACAGGAAGTTTTTCTAATGATGAAGCTACAAATATATCTAATATTTTAGTTAGTGGAAGTTTGCCATTGACAATAGATAAAGATATTTCAGTTTTTGATACAGATCCAACGCTAGGAAAAGCACATGTTACATCAGGTTTAATGGCTGGAATTATAGCTTTAGGTATTGTAGTTTTATTTATGTTCGTTTATTATAGAAAAGCAGGTTTAATTGCAAATATTGCATTAGTCGCAAACATTGTGTTAGTTCTTGGTTCTTTATCAGCATTTGAAGCAACTCTTACACTTCCAGGTATCGCTGGTATTATTTTAACTATTGGTATGGCGGTTGATGCAAATGTTCTTATCTTTGAAAGAATACGAGAAGAAATGGATAAGGGAATTCCATTGCATACAGCAATTGATTTGGGATATTCGAAGGCTTTTTCAACAATTTTGGATGCGAATTTAACAACTTTGTTTACAGCAATGATTTTAATATGGCAGGGAACTGGAGCAATTAAAGGATTTGCGATAACTCTTGCAATAGGTATTGCAACAAGTATGTTCACTGCACTTTTCTTAACAAGACTTCTTTTTGATATGATTGGTAGAATTCCTGCTTTTTCAGAAAAAATGAAAATGATGCAACTATTTAAAAGACCAAATATTAATTTCTTGAAATTGAAACCTGTTACAATTATTGTATCTGGTTCTCTTATACTTTTAACAGTAGTAATGTTTTCTATTAAAGGAAAGGAAGCATTTGGTATTGATTTCCGTGGTGGTATTCAAATGACATTCGATTATGAAGAACGCGTTCAAGAAAGTGACATAAAATTACTTCTTGAGAAAGAAGGTAATTTTAAAGATCCTAAGGTTGTTTATAAGCAAAATGCAACAGAGAAAAAATTAGAAATTATTATCCCAAATAGCAATATATCTGAAGTTGGAAATGTGTCAAGTCAAGCTGTAACACCAAAAGATGTGGTTTCAAGCTTGTTGGCAGAAAAATATCCAAAATCAAAATTTTCTGGAGGAAGTGAAAGAACTTTAGGAGGGTTAATTGGAGAGGAGTTTACAAAATCTGCGATTTATGCAATTATTATGGCGATGATTGGTATTGTAATTTATATATCTTTAAGATTTGAATTTACATTTGCGATGGCATCTTTAATAGCATTAATTCATGATGTTCTGATTGCTACAGGTATATTCTTACTTTCTGGTCGTGAATTGTCATTACCTGTTATAGCAGCTTTATTAACAATAATTGGTTACTCGCTAAATGATACAATTGTGGTATTTGATAGAATACGAGAAGATATAGGTTTAATAAATGATAAAAGTTACAAAGCGATTATTAATATAAGTATAAATGAAACATTGTCTAGAACAGTTTTAACTTCATTAACAACATTACTTGTTTTAACAGTATTGTTTTTTGCAGGGGGAATTGCTATTGGAGACTTTGTTTTTGTTATGATAACAGGTATTATAATTGGAACATATTCATCTATCTTTGTTGCAAGTCCAATTGTATCAGTATGGCATAAGCATATTGGAGCAAATATCAAAATTCAAGATGAAGAAATCACAGATGAAGCAATTGAAGCAGAATTAATAGAGGGGTAACAATATGTCTTGTGAATTAATATCTGGCAAAGAAATATCTAAAAAAGTTCATAGTAAGACATCTGCACAAGTCGCAGAACTAGGAGAAAAGCATAGTTTAACTCCTAGCCTTGCGGTTGTTTTAATTGGAGAAGATCCAGCTTCTAAAGTCTATGTTAATGCAAAAGTCAAAAAATGTCAAGAATTAGGTATTGAATCTAAAAAAATAATACTTGATAAAGCTGCAACTCAAGCGGAAGTATTAGCTCTCATTAAAGAGTTAAATGCTGATAAGTCTATAAATGGAATATTGGTTCAGTCTCCTCCGCCATCTCAAATTAATGAAGAAGAAATTATTGAAACAATCTTACCTATTAAAGATGTAGATTGTTTTCATGCTCAAAATGTTGGAAAAATGTTACTTGGTGATACAGATGGTTTTTTCCCATGCACTCCTTATGGAATAATGACACTTTTAAAAGAAAGTGGAGTTGATGCATCAGGTAAGCATGCAGTTATTTTAGGGCGTTCAAATATAGTAGGGAAGCCAATGATGTCATTATTAATGCAAAAGCAAGATGGAGCCAATGCAACAGTAACAGTTTGTCATTCAAGAACACCAAATATTGCACAGTTCGCAAAACAAGCGGATATTTTAATTGCAGCTATTGGGAAACCTGAATTTGTAACAGCAGATATGGTGAAAGATGGTGCGGTTGTTATAGATGTTGGTATAAATCGTGTAGATGATGCTACTCGTAAAAATGGTTATAGATTAGTTGGTGATGTAGCATTTGAGGAAGTATCAAAAGTTGCATCTAAAATCACACCAGTTCCAGGTGGCGTAGGTCCAATGACTATTGCAATGTTATTACAAAATACAGTTAAGGCGTGCAAACTACAAGCAGGAATACAGTAAAAATTTTCAATGAAAGAGCAACTTTTTAAATGCAATGACATTCTTGGCAAGTATGAAATTTTAAAATTTATTAAAAAAAGTCCAATGGGAGAGGTTTATATTGCAAAAACCTCAAAAAATAATAAAAAATATGCTTTAAAAATATTATCGCCTGAATTACTAAATAACAAATCTTTTATAAGTAAATTTAAGATAGATGCTAGAGTAATGGCTGATTTAGTGCATGAAAATATTGTCCGTGTTAATCATTTAGAGCAAGATGATAAATATTTATATGTTGCAATGGATTTTATTGATAATGCACAGACTCTTAAAGAATATATTCGGACAAATGAAGAAATATCAGAAGAAAAAATCCTTAATCTTTTATATCAAATTTCCAGTGCGTTAGACTACGCATATTATCATAAAAAC
>JAOZMT010000252.1 GCA_029934175.1 Victivallales bacterium
GGTCCTTCTGTTAGAAATTTTGAAATATATGCATTTGATATTGAAGAACCGAAGCCTGCGAATCCAAACTTGTAAAAAAACTGATATTTGTCAAAAAGTATGCTATATTACCTTTTTAAATAAATTAAATATAAAAAGGAGTAGTAAAAAATGAATACAATAGGAAGGAAAAATATAAGGGAATTGTTAAATAAAGAAGAAAATTTAGCTCTAATAAATCAAATTATTTGTGATAATAATAATTATACAATGAATAATTTATCAAGAAGGATTTGTGAAGATTTTGGATTTATTGCAGAAAATGGAAAATTAAAAACAGGAGGTTGCATTGTAGTATTACGCGAGTTAGAAGTGAAGAATAAAATAACTCTAGTAACAAAAAAAAACAATCACAGAGGAGAAAAAAGAATGACACGCTATGATAAGGACTTACCATTACCAGCAGATATTCCTGATATTTACACAATAGAAATGAATAAGTTTTTAGAAATCAATTTAGTTGACTTACATGATACATTGTTCAAAGTCAAGTTATTTGGAAACAAAAATCCACTTTTATTAATCGACAGTTATGTTGTTAAAAATTCCTTCCTATTATTGATTAGTTTATCTATGGCAAAAATTTTATCAATAGAACTTTTATTAACCAATTTGTTAAATGCTTTTTTTATTTTTCCTTTAAAAAAGCCACACCTCAATTAGGACGGTTATTTTTTCTCATTATTTATTTTTTATATTCATTATTTTCTTGAACTCGTTTTTCTTCAAGTCCTCTTAATACATTTATCTGTTGTTGTTTTCATAGAAATTTATTGTGGCTTTATAAAATAGAATTATATTTTAAATGGCTTGAAAAGTGAATAATCTCCCCATTTAAAATATATTAATTAAAGTTTATCTTTTTTGTTTAGGCATTACTACAATTGTTTTATTTAATTCGACTCCTGGTCCATCTAAAACTCCGCTAGAATCAAGTAATTCTCGTTCCTCCTCTACTTTATCATCTCCTTTAGAATATAAAAATGAAAAATGCTTCTTTAAATAATTTGCCATTGTAACAATAGTTGGTCCATATCCACCACGATAAATATAGTATTCTAACTCTCCTGCCATATCTGCAATAGATTGATATCTATCTTCAGGGTCAAGAGCTAAAGATTTTTTAAGGATAGCTACAAGGTCACTATCCGTATTTTCAGATAATTTACTCCAATCAACAAATCCCTCTCTAGCTTGAACATAATTACCATGCGTTTCTAATTCAAGATTTCTAATTGGAGCTCCTGTTAACATATTAAATAATATTATACCTAAAGAATAAATATCTGTTCTATAATCTACTTTTTCACGCTTAGCTTGTTCAGGAGACATATAACCTACTTTACCTGTAAATTCTGCATAATCTCCTTTTGAACCTGCTCTTGAGACTCCAAAATCTGTAATTTTAATAATACCTTCTGTTGATATTAAAACATTATGAGGGCATATATCACAATGTGCGATATTCAAAGCCTCTCCTTTTTCATCAGTTCTACTATGTGCATAAGCTAATCCTCTAGCAATTCTACTTACTATGAAAATTGCTAGTTCATTAGTTAAAATTTGTTTTTTCTTATTTAACAATCTCAACATATCAAAAATAGACATTCCATCAACATATTCTAAAATAAAATATAACATATCATCATATTTACCTAATTGATATATTTGAACTATATTTTCATGAACTAAATTCGCTACAAGCTTAGCTTCTTCTATAAACATTGTTTTGAAATCATCATTTTCTGTTAATTCTTTTAATAATGTTTTTATAGCTACTATTTTCTCGAAGCCCTCTGCTCCCAATGTTTTAGCACGATAAACAGTCCCCATTCCACCGACTGCTATCTTCTTTTCAAATTTTAAACCTGGTATTTCTAATAAGTCTGACATATATACTCCTTTTTTATATTTAATATTATATTTGTGTTTACAATACTCATTAAACTTATATTTTTCAAATAAAAAAATAAATAAAATCGTATTAATATGCTAAAATACTTGAAATTTTTCAATATTTGATTAAATTATGATTATATTTTTTATAAATTACAACAAAAAGGAGAATTAAAAATGGGACAACAATTTAATAAAATTGAAAAAAGAAGACGCCGTAAAGCTTATTTAACAAGAAAAAAAGCAGTATTATTAGCTAAAAAGCAAAAGTAACGGAGTATCAAGATGCCTGAAATCCATCCTAGTGCGGTAGTAGATCCAAATGCACAAATCGCAGATGATGTTAAAATTGGTCCTTTCTGTGTAGTTGGACCAAATGTCAAGATTGGTGCTGGAACGGAACTCATTTCTCAATGTTCAGTGCTAGGTCGGACAACAATTGGGAAAAATAATAAAATTTTTCCTACATCTGTAATAGGAGCCGAACCACAAGATTATAACTATAAGGAAATTGTTTCTTATGTTAAAATAGGTAATGGTAATGTTTTTAGAGAAGGCTCAACTGTTAATGCAGGAGCTAAAGAAAACTCAGAAACTATTATTGGAAATGATGGATTGTTTATGATAAATTCACATGTTGCTCATGATTGCCAAATTGGCAATAATGTTATATTAGTGAATGGTTCATTAATTGCAGGGCATGTTCATTTAGCTGATGGAGTTATTATATCTGGTGCATCTTGCATACACCAATTTTGTAGAGTCGGAAGGCTTGCATTTTTATCTGGCGTTTCAGCTATAACTATGGATTTACCTCCATTTATGATTGCCTCTGAAAGAAATAAAGTATCTAGCGTAAACTTAATTGGATTAAAAAGAAGTGGTGCTAGTCGTGATGGAATTAGAGCTGTAAAAGATATTTTTAAAATATTTTATAAAAGCGACTTAAATGTAACGACTGCTATTGAGAAAATCAAATCTGATGTTCTTGATGTTCCTGAGAAACAGGAGTTCATAGACTTCGTTCAAGGTAGTGAACGAGGCGTTTTATCTTCTAATCTTTAAAATGCGAAGAGTTTTATATCCAGGGAGTTTTGACCCTATCACAAATGGGCATTTAGATGTCATAAATAGAGCGGCAAGATTATTCAATGAAGTTGTAGTAGGTGTTGCAATTAATGAAGACAAACAGCCGTTATTCACAACAGTAGAACGAGTTGATTTATTAAAAGAAGTAACAAAAGATATTAAAAATGTCAAAGTTGTTTCATTTTCTGGATTATTAATAGATGCCGTTGATAACTTAAAAGCATTTGCAGTTATTCGTGGATTAAGAGCTGTTTCTGATTTTGAATTTGAATTTCAAATGGCATTGATGAATCGTGAATTGTCAGAGGAATGTGAAACCATTTTTATGATGCCTAGCACAAAATATTCATTTGTAAGTTCTAGGCTTATAAAAGAAATTGCCAATAATAACGGTGATGTAACAAGTTTTGTTCCCAAATTAGTTGATGATGCATTAAAAAATAAATTAAAATGATAGTTTTTTCTATTTCAGATATTCATAATGTCGAAGGTTTATCCTTAAAAGGAACACTATCTGCTGAGTTTTTATCTACAAATCAAGAATTATCAAAAATATGTAAAGATGAAATAGATTATAATTTGCAAATTATTGAAATTTCAGAAAACATCCTTGTTACAGGCGAAATTTCGACAACGATAAGCGAAAATTGCACAAAGTGTTTAGAAAGTTTCAAGCAACCTATCAAAAACAATAATATAAACTTATTAATAGAAAAACCTGAAAAAGAAGTTGATTTATCAGAATTATTACGAGATGAGTTAACATATTTATTTCCAATATATCCAATTTGTTGCGAATCGTGCAAAGGCTTATGTTCTCTTTGTGGAGGAAATTTAAACAACAAAAACTGTAAATGTATACTAGAAGTTTTTGAGACAGAAGAAAAAAATCCTTGGGACGCTTTAGAAAATTTATCAATTTAAAATATTCAAATATTTGATATTTTTATTTTAATGATATACTAAAATAAATTGAATTTGTATGATTTCTTATAATTTCTAAAATAATAATAAAAGGAGATATAAAATGAAAAAGCATACTGATATGTTTGAAGAAAATGAAAAAAGTGAAATGAAAATCACTCAAAATAAAGTTAAATACACAAACAGTGAAATTGATGCATCTTTAATTAATTTTTCTGATAAAGAATTATTTGATGTAACTTTTAAAGAATTTAAAGAGTTAGGTTTATTTGATGTCTAGTCTTAGTTTTCCTAAATCTGACTTTTTAGATTCTGATAAACATTCTATTCGCTTGAAGCATATTGAAATTTAGTTATTCCTAACACAGTCAAGTCATTAGAATTTCACACTTTCAATTACAAAAAGTCGAAAAATAGTCAGAGTCCCGACTTTAGGGGCTGTCGATTTAACCGTAGCGCCACCGTCTCGGCGGCATAATGCTTAAATACTGAGAAGAATACATTGCTTATTTGGGA
>JAOZMT010000253.1 GCA_029934175.1 Victivallales bacterium
AGCTGTTGTTTGCGCTTTCAGGAAGTTTATTTTTCAGCCGTTTGCAGTATATAAACAAATGTTTCTTAGACCTTCATTTTTATGTTGTATAACTCAAATACTTAAACACTAGCTTCAATAGTATCACAAACAGCATTTAGGAGTTCTTGTTCTTGACTGCATTTTGAGTGATTTACTTCTCCAGCAACCCAGCCCAAAAGGTCTTCAGCATTACTCTTTGAAAGTTCTAAAACAATATACTCTTCATCTTCATTTATTGTTTTATTTAAATAACTACCACACATATCTCTTATCATACTATTTGCTTGTAAAGCTTCGTATTCTTCAAGAAATATTTCGATTTCTATTTTTTCATTCATTTTCATTTATCCTATAAAAAAAGACCTATCATCTTTCATAATGAAAAATGATAGGTCGTATTTATTAACTTCTTATAAAATTTCTAAAACTTTATCTGCGACTTGTGCAGGAGTGAAACCGAATTTTTCAGCTAAAAGATTAGCTGGGCCAGATGCACCGAAATGATCCATTCCGATATTTAATCCGTCAAGTCCAGTATATTTTCCCCAACCTATTGTAGATGCTGCTTCAACTGAAACACGCTTCGTTATAGATTTTGGTAAAATACTTTCTTTATACTCAGCACTTTGCTTTTCAAAGATTTCAACTGATGGCATTGATACTACACGCACTTTTTTGCCTTTTTTACGCAATAAGTCTGCTGCAGATAAACTTAAATTAACTTCTGATCCAGTTGCTAGCATTATTACTTCTGCATCTTGATCATCACTTAAAATATAAGCTCCTTTTGTCATATCAATTTTATCTGCTTGGTCAGCTGATAATGGTTCTAAGTTTTGTCTTGTTAAAACTAAAGCTACAGGACCTTTTGTTCTTAATGCAGTATTCCAAGCATGAGCAACTTCATTTGCCTCAGCAGGTCTAATAACAGTCATTCCAGGAATAGAACGAAGCATTAATAATTGTTCAATAGGCTGATGTGTAGGACCATCTTCTCCAACATAGAATGAATCATGTGTTAAAATATAAACTTGATTAATTTCCATTAATGCTGCAAGACGAATTGCTGGTTTCATATAATCTGAAAAGACAAAGAATGTTGCAGAATAAGGTATCGCAGTCCCATAAAGAGCCATACCATTAGTTGCAAGAGCCATTCCTAATTCACGAACTCCAAAATGGAAATTCATTCCTGCACGATTCGCAGGTGAAAAACTTGTTCCAGTTTTAATATCAGAACAATTAGAAGGAGACAGGTCAGCAGAACCACCAACTAAAGCAGGCACTAATTCAGCAACTTTTTGTAAAACAGCTCCACTAGATGCACGGCTCGCAACAGCTTTGTCTGTTGGAGTAACAGCTTTTAATTCTTCTAATAAATTTGCAGGAACTTCTTTTGATAATAATTTTGCGATTAATGCAGAATCAATATCTTTATCTTCTAACGCTTTACTGTATTCAACTTCCCATGCTTTAGCTTCAGATTTTAATTCTTCCGCTCTTGCATTAAATGCAGAACGAATATCATCTGATACATAAAACTCTTCTTCTGTCAACCCTAAAGCTTTCTTAGTTGCAATAATTTCATCTTTTCCTAAAGGAGCTCCATGACAATCATGAGTGCCTTCTTTATTTGGAGAACCAAAACCTATTTTTGTTTTACCAATTAATAAAACAGGGCGACCATCTGAAACAAGAGCTTCTTCAAGTGCTTTATCACATTGTTCAATATCGTTTGCATTTTCAATAGTGATTACACGCCAGTCATAAGCTTCAAATCTTTTTCCAACATCTTCTGTAAATGCAATATCGGTTGAACCCTCAATTGTAATAGAGTTATCATCATAAAAACAAATAACATTATCAAGTTTTTGCATACCAGCTAAAGATGCTGCTTCATGAGTAGTTCCTTCCATCATACAACCATCTCCAACAATAATATAAATTTTATTATCAACCAAAGTTGTTTTATCTAAACCAGTTCTAGCTTTGAAATTTTTATTAGCCATAGCCATTCCAACCCCAGAAGCAAAACCACTTCCTAAAGGACCAGTTGTAACTTCAATACCTGGAATATGACCATATTCAGGATGTCCAGCCGTTGGACTATCTACTTGACGAAAGTTTTTTAAATCGTCCATAGATACACCATAATTATAAAGATGCATCATTGTATAAAGTAATGAAGAACCATGTCCTGCTGATAAAACAAAACGGTCTCTACCAAGCCAATTTGTATCGGCTGGATTAAATTTCATATATTTATTCCACAAAGTTAATGTGAAATCTGCACAGCCCATAGGCATTCCTGGATGACCAGAATTTGCTTTTTGAACAGTGTCTGCTGCCAGCATACGAATAGTGTTTGCTGCTTCTTTTAATTGATTAGTATTCATTTTTTCTCCTTTTTAGATTAATTTTTATTAAGAATATATTTTAATATATAACATTAATAAAACAAATCAAATTTTTTTAATATTTAATTGCATAATTCGCAAATAAAATTGCGAACTATGCAGATTTATTTAAACAGTTTCCCAAAGCGTCATATCTTCAAGATTTGTTTTAATAGCTTTTGCGAACTGTGCAGCATCAGCACCATCAACAGCACGATGATCGGCACTTACTGTAACTTTCATCATATTGCGAATAACAATTTCACCATTTATCACAACAGGAGTATCAATTCCTGCAGAAACCGCAAGAATAGCAGATTCGCCTGGATTAATAATTGCCGAGAAGTTTTCAACTCCAAGCATTCCCATATTAGAAATGGTAAATGTTCCACCTGTCATATCAGCTTTCCCAAGTTTTCCACTTCTTGCTTTTTCTGCGAGCTCCGCAATTTCAGCATGAATTTCATCTAATGCTTTTTTATCAGCATTTTTGATAACAGGAACAACTAATCCGCCTTCAAGACTTACAGCGACACCAATGTTAATTTTAGATTTAAAACTAACAGATTTGCCATCTGTGCTAGAATTTAACATTGGATATTCTTTCAATGCTAAAGCAACTGCTTTCATCACAAATACATTTACACTAATATTGATTTCTTCATCTTTCAACTCTTTACGACGAGCCATCAAATTTGTCATATCAATACTTGTTGTAACATAAAAATGTGGTATTTGTTGTTTTGATTGTGTTAATCTTTCAGCAATAACCTTACGCATTTGATTAAACTCTTGAGGTTTTTCACGAGCTGCATCTTTAACATCTGCTAAAGTAATGCGTCCATTTTCCCCAGTTCCATCAATAACAAGAAGTTCTAATTCTTCTTTTTTCGCAACATTATATGCTGCTGGCGTAATTTTTTTATCATTATAACCTGAGTTATTAAGATAATCAACAACATCCTGTTCTGTTACACGACCTACTTCACCACCAGTTCCTTGAACGCTATCAAGATTAATCAAATAATCTTTAGCATATTTTTTAGCTCTAGGGCTAGGATTTGGCTTGAAAGTTGCGACCTGTGCAGGAGCAACTGCGACTTGTGCAGATTCCGCAGGTTTTGCGGTTTGTGCAACAGATTTTTTCGCAGGTTTTGCGATTTGTGCAGTTTTTTGCACAGGTTTTGCGACTTGTGCAACAGGTTCAATTTCTGGGATTTCATCGCCAGGTTCACCTAAAATTAATCCAATTGTCATAACAGGAACTTCCTGTCCAACTGGAACTAATATTTTTAAAACTGTTCCTTCAAATTGAGATTCAACTTCAAGAACACTTTTATCTGTTTCAATTTCAAAAAGAACATCGCCTTTCTTAACGACATCGCCCTCTTTGACTTTCCAACTTTCTACTATAACAGTCTCTTCAGACTGACCCAATTTTGGGATTGGTACTTTTACTATCATAACTTCCTCACTTCGTTCGGAGAATCAGAGTTGCGGAGAGTCGGAGAGTCGGAGTATGGGAGACTCGCCACAACTTAGATTAATCCGTTATTTTTTTCTAATTAACCATTTATCTGCATCTTTTATCATCAAAACAATTTGAGATATAATATATTCATATTTAGCATCTAAATCATTTGCTTGTTGAATTGTGATATAATTACATTTAAACGCAAACTCAATCCATACTTGAGTCTCACATGCTTCCGTTTCGAAATCACTTAATTTCGCAATAAATGCTGCTTTATATCTTCTTTTTCTCCAACCTTCTGCTATATTAGCACACACTGAACGAGAGGAACGACGCATTTGGTCAACCATAGAATATTTTTCTTCTTTAGGAAAATTTTTTGTAATATTAAATATTTCCATTGCAGAATTCATTCCATTCTGATACACTCTAAGGTCTCTAAAACTATTTATGCTATTCATATTCACTCCATCTCCGTTACTCCCGTTCTCCGTTACTAAATTAATTCTTTCGCTGCGTTTACCATATCTTCTGGTTTTGGCAAGAATTCAACTTCTAGAGTTTTAGC
>JAOZMT010000254.1 GCA_029934175.1 Victivallales bacterium
TATAAGGTAAAATGTTACCTTGAGCTTTTAAAAGAGCTCTAGCATCTCGCACGGCATCTGTGAATTCTTTTATATTATTGGAATTCAAATAAGCTCTATACTCTTCAAATACACTCCAAACTTCTTTTCTTGCAGAGCGATTCAACGGAACTCCACGCCCTATTCTTTTTGCTTTTAAATAGACTTTTTCATTTGTTATTCCTTGTGCTTGAATAACATGCATCCATTCTTCTTTGTAAAAGTCTAGTGATAAACCTAGATCTTGGTTAGCTGTATTATATGCATTCTCCCAGTATTCCTGTAACGACTCATTTGAAAGATAGCGAATATCATAATCATATTTATTATTTTTCAGAAAATTAGTTACCCAAGAATCAATGTTTTTAACTTCTATTCTTTTCAATAAATCTAAGGAACATATTTTTTTTAGATTAGATGTTATATCATCTGCCAGATTTTTAGTAAATGTTGTAAATAAAATTCTTTCATTAGAAGTAGAAGGAATGTTTTCAGCTAACCATTTTGCTCTATGTATAGCAACAACAGTCTTTCCAGTTCCAGCTCCTCCCAAAACTCTGACAGGACCATTATATTTGTCTTTATTAACAAGCTTTCTTTGCGACGGATGCAAAAAGACTCTCCATTGATCTAAAGGAGCATCTAACAAAGACATTAAAGCTTCATCATCGTCAACAATACAAAAGCGTCTTAAAGTGTCAGAATTATTTAACGCTTTATCAAAATCATTTATATTAACATCTTCTTCTGAATTAGATTTTTCTAATTCATTCATAGCCTCTTCATAACTGTATCCCATTGCAAGTAAATACAATGCCTCTTCAGCTTCTTGAGGTAAGTGTTTAACTGTTTTATCTAAGTCAAGTTCTGTTTCAATTTTTCTAACAATAGGTAACAATACTTCAGGAACTCCAAGTTTTAATAAATGTTTATCTTTAATACCTTTAAATAGCCCTCCAAGTATTTTTTCTTCAGTTTCCTTTTCTTTTATAGCGACTGATGTTGCGTCAATAATTTGTAAAGCACCTGTATGAGGATTAATATTAAAAACTCGTTGTTTTGCCCAATCATAAGCGTCATCATGAATGCCTACAAATAATAGCATATAAATATTTCCTTGCTCTGGTTTAAGGACTATACCTCTATAAGTTTGGTCGATCCTAACTGATCTTAAATTTTTATCTTTGACAGCATGAATTTTTTCATAATTAATACCTGAAGACATAGGGTTGTTTTTAAAGTCATTAATAAACTTACTGACCTTAGCTTGTTGTGTTCTAGGAATGTTCGAGAATGATTTTAAAAAATCAACAGACATCGCTACTTTTATCTTTTCTTTCATTTGTTTAGTTCCTTATTTTAATTTTATTATTATTTTTTCAATATCTGCTATTGCTGTTTTTGCATCAAAGCAAGTCCAATTATCTTTAATGAAAAGTTCTTTATATTCAACTTCATCTTCTGTTAAGATAGCGACTTTCGGACTCTCCCATGCGAGTTCAGCCGATGCTATAACTTCCCCAGATTGTTTAGTTAACTCATATCCAACTGTAGGAGGTTTTATATTTTTAGATTTTAATTGAGAAACAAACTCAATTAATTCTTCATCAACTAAATCTATTACTTCAGTCCATTCATCAGAACTATCAACTTCACTTTGTTCTTCTATATTTAATTGAGCATAAGTATCATCTATAACACCTTGTTCTGTTGTAAAATAGACATTCTTCATAAATTGCATAATATTATAGAATCTTAAAAAACCATTCCAATGTGTTTTATATTCATTAATGTGTAAATCATCAATATTATTATCAAACAATTTACAATAACATGAGATTGAATCGACATCATTTTTTCTAATTTTTTCAAATTCTCCATAAGCGGTATAACTAATTGCTAAGTTTTTATTATCATAATTAAATACATTTGTTTTTAATAGATATTTTTCACTTGATATAGGTTTTAAGTTTAATGCAGTTTCATTTGAATCATTAAAATAATAATCTTTAACTTCTTGAATAGACTCTGATGAGTATCGTTCATTTAGATTTCCAAACATAGCTTGAAGCCATTGAATAAAAGCGTAATATTTCCATGAAGAAATATTAGTAGGATTTGATAAAAAGAGAATTAGTTGTTCAAAAGAAGACAACTCATTTATGTTAGAAATGTCCGCAATATTTAATTTAAATTTATTATCATAAGCTTCTATCAATTTAATTAAATTCATTGCCCTATTAGGTAATAATTCACTGTATTGATTATTTTCACTGATAATATCATCCCAAGTTAATGACCAGACTAAATATTTTCCACTTTTAACAATAGCCATTCTCTTTGCCATATCTACACCAACAATGCTTTTCTCTTTGCTTGTGTCAGCATGATATTTAAAACCATCTGTAAATACAGCAATAGGCTTACGATCTTTACTTTTTTCAGGATAAATCATAAAATCAGGCTTTGATGGGATGTCAACATTATCATATTTATTCAATCCTTTTTGTGGTTCAATCAAATATCCATAGCCATTAATTCTAAACTCCCAGCCTGGTTTACCATGGACAACAGCAACCTTGACTTTAGCTCTTTGTTTATCAATAGGGGATATTACAGAGTTCAATCGTTCTATAAATCTTTTTTCTAATTCGCTGTCAAATAATGGATTTACATTAATTTGTGAAACACTATTTATTTTTACTAAATTATCTTTCTGAGCTAATATTGACTCAGTAACATTCATCGCTATTTGTCTTGAAATTTGTGGAATATCAAAACTATTTCTATAAGCATAAATACATTGATAACAACCATCCTTTTCTTCATCAAGTCCACACTTGCACCCCTTCAAAATATCCAAAGCATATTTGAATACATCCATCAATGGATCAGTGTCATTATAAATTAAGTCTTTCAAATAACCTGTTCCACCAGGCACAGTATCATAAACGACAAGATATTCTTTGGTTATATTGCTACTTATAGGCTCTTCTATGAACGCAGTTTGCAAATGTCCTATATTACCACCAAATCGCTTTTTTATACCCAGTAAAATTGCAGATGAGAAAGACTGTTTTTTTTCTTCAAAACCAGGCATTTGTAATGTTGGTAAAAGAATTCTAATAGCTTCTGATTCAAATTCTCGATACAGATATAAGCAACTAATAAATTCAGCATTATTTTCTTTGGATCTATATTTACAACCAAACGCATGCTTTTTTTCATTGTTGCCATTTTTATCCATAACTTTTCCGCAATCTTTACAAATAACAAATCCTTCCTTGGATACTTTTTCGCTTGCAATATCAATCGTTTCTCCAGAAGCATCTTGACGACCAAAATTAATTTCTCTGAAACAAGCGCTTGTTATATATTCAAAACCAAAAGGAGTCTCTTTAGAATCAATCTTGTATGCACATTCTATTTGCTTTTCATCAATATCAACATTTATTTTTTTATTAAAAAGAATTAATTCTCTATCTTCAGAGTCATCAGCACTTCTACTTTTTTCATCTTTTGTTGTAGCAATAACTTGTTTTAGTCTAATCATCTGTTGTTTTTGACTTATTCCGTTCCATTGTTGACTTCCACACTGCGGACAAGTTTGTGATATTTCATCTGTAGGTTGTTCCTGTTTCATATAAGAACAATTATTACAAAACCTCCACCATTCATCAGTTTCAGTAGTTGTTAAATCAATTTGATCTATCTTAACTTTTCTACCTTCTGCATAAAAAATATTATCTGGAGCAAATTCTTTTATTGCTCGTGCAGATGGTCTTTCATATTCATAAACAATACTGTCAAACTTCTTATCATCTTGTTCTTTCTTTAAAATAACAGAACGCAATAGAACACCACTTTCAGGGAAAGCATAGTTTGGCAACATACCTTCATCAGTAAAAAAATTATAAGTTTGTTTATTTTGAATTTTCCTAATAATTGCGTTGTATGCAGATTTTTCTTTATTTAAGTCTTGCAAGTCATTATCATAATTCTGATCTTTGGCAGGATTGTTTTCAAGTTTTTTTATTTCTCTGGTAAGACCTTTGACTTTATCTTTAATACCATCAATGTCTTGTTGAATCTCTGTTAATCTTGTTATTATTTTAGCACTTAATTGACAACTATTATCATCGCCAAAAATAAAGTTATTCAGATGCTCTTTTGCATCATCATTCATCTCTGCGAACATCGCAATAAATTTATCGGACAATTGGCTTTTCATAGATTGAATATACTCTATCAAATTATATGGGAAAAGCGATGAGTTATTCTTTTTTATATTAGCTAAAGCTTGTTTTAAAAATTGAGGGACATCTTTATCTTTTACAGTTCCTTCCTTTATCCAACAATCAAAACAGAAAGCAGTCAGTTGTCTTTCTAAAACAGCACCTGCATTTAAAAAACAACCTGGAGGTTC
>JAOZMT010000015.1 GCA_029934175.1 Victivallales bacterium
CACGCCAGGCAAGATGCCTAACGATACTTTGCAGGCAAGATGCCTGCGTTACTTTGTGCTTCGCAAGTTTTATTGCTTGTTTTCTCTAAAATCTAATCCCGAAATGTTAGGATAAATAGTCTACCCCAATGAATTTTCTGCTAAATGCCAATCTAAGTTTTCTATAATACTAACTTCAACAACATTGTCTGCCTTATTAATTAATTCACTACATTCTTTACTTAGATTTAATAAATGTAGTTTTGTATTTTGTTCTGAATATTTTTCTTCGATAAAATTTATTGCCTCTAGTCCTGAATGGTCATAAACTCGCGAATCATTGAAATCAATAACAACATCTTTTGGGTCATTTGCAAAATCAAATAACTCCTTAAATGAAGTTATAGAACCAAAAAATAGCGAACCGTGCAATTTATAAACTTTAGTCGTTCCTTTTTCTAATGTAACACTAGCTTTTACAACTTTTCCTTGATTCCAAGCAAAAATCAATGCAGATGCAATAATTCCAACAAATACAGCAATTGCTAAATCTTCTACTACTGTTACTGTTGAAACTAATATAATAATAAATGCATCTGCTTTTGGTATTTTTGAAATAATTCTAAAACTAGACCACTCAAATGTTCCAATAACAACCATAAACATAACTCCTACAAGTGCTGCCAATGGTATCATTTCAACATATTGTGCTAAAAATAAAACAAAAAAGAGTAAACACATTGCGGCAGTTATTCCAGAAGTTCTTCCTCTTCCTCCACCACGAATATTTATCATACTTTGTCCAATCATTGCACAGCCTCCCATTCCACCAAAAAACCCGTTCACAACATTTGCAGCCCCCTGCCCTATACATTCTTTATTTCCATGACCGCGAGTTTCTGTTAATTCATCAACTAAGGTTAATGTCATTAATGACTCTATTAAACCTACTGAAGCTGCGAGTGCTGCATAAGGGAATATTAGTTTTAAAGTCTCCCAAGTCCAAGGTATATTAGGAAGAGCAAAAGCTGGTAAATCTGCTGCAATAGTTGTTTTTGTGGGATCCATTGTTTGAACAAAATCCAAAACAGTTCTTAGATGACAAATATCAAATTTATCTAATCCTACAGCAATTAAAGTTACAGTAACCAGTGCTGCCAAAGTTGCAGGCACCATTGTTGTTATTTTAGGTAAAAAATAACTAATGAACATTGTTAAAGCAATTCCACCACACATTATCAATAATGGACTTGTTGCTAATAAAGCTTTCTCATCTCCAGTTCCTGTATAAAATTGTCCAAATTGGGCTTTAAAAATAATAATGGCTAAACCGTTTACAAAACCAAGCATAACAGGATGCGGAACAAGTCTTATAAATTTACCGAGTTTACACACTCCAAATATTATTTGTAATACCCCCATCAAGGCAACTGCAGCAAATAAATACCCCATAGCACTATCTAGTCCAACTTTTGGTATCATAAGTGTCATTAATGGTGCAAAAATAACTGCAACAGCACCAGTTGCACCTGATATCATACCAGGACGACCGCCAAATATTGCAGTAATTAAGCCAACCATAAACGCTGCATACAATCCAACCTTTGGGTCAACATGAGCCACAAATGAAAAAGCAACTGCTTCTGGGACTAATGCTAATGCAACTGTTATACCAGATAAAACATCTGTCTTCAAGTTCCGAGGTTTATCTATTTTTAATTTAAAAATTTTATTATTATTCTCTTCTTTCATATTTTTCCTTTATTTTCATATTTCACCACTATCTTCCATAGACTTTAATAAAATTTCAGCTGGTGTTAGATATTTTTTCTCAGAATTGCAATCTTTACAACACGGTAAAATATTACTTTTAACACTTTTTCCACCACGACAAACAGGAACAATATGATCCATAGTCAACTCGGCAGGAGAAAACCGTTCTTCACAGTAGTTACATATTCCCTGTGCGAGAATATTTTTCCACCAATGTGATTTACGCAATATTCGTGCTTTTTCACGCTCCCGTTTTATATGTTTCGGGTCTGATTCTATTTCTATCCAATCTGACATATTAAAAAAGGCATAGATAAATTTCTTTATCTATGCTAGGTTATTTTGTTGATTTAATTGTATTTAATAGTTACCTTTTTACCACAAAGTAAACTGAGTTGGACGCAAAGAACACAAAGTATTTTTTTGTAACACTTTGTGCTTAACTTTGTTTTCTCTGTGGTTAGTAATTATTTAATGCGATTCACTGAACATATTTTTTATTTTAAACTTTCTATTGCAATAAAATGTAACAAATGCAGTTTACCAATGCTTTTTGTTTAGGCAAGATGCCCAAACAACAGACAGTATTAATCAAAAATCTTACATTCTTTTTTTTATGTGATTTAAAAAATGTTCTCTTTCTAATCTTTTTAAAGAATTTTTCTTAGATTGATTATGAGAAATAGTTTGTTTTAATGTTATTTGCTTTTCGGCTTGACGAATATCTTGTAAAAGACTTGTCTCATTTAAAATCATTAGGTTTTTATTAATAAAGTCAGAGTTTCAACCGAAACTCTGACATATTAATTAATATTTTATTATTATATTTTTTTCATAGCAGTCATATAACCACGGAGTTTTTTACCGATGATTTCGACTGGATGATTTCTAATAGAATCATTGACTTCTATTAATTTAACATTATCAACACCATTATCAGCAGTCTCAAGTGATTTGCCAATAACTGATGTATCAATATTTTTCATAAAATTTTCTAACATTGGAACTGCGGCATGTGCAAATAAATAACATCCATATTCAGCTGTATCTGAAATTACAATATTCATTTCATATAATTTTTTACGAGCAATTGTATTAGCAATTAATGGAGTTTCGTGTAATGATTCATAATATGCAGACTCTTGTTTAATTCCAGCTTCTGTCATAGTTTCAAATGCTAGTTCAACTCCAGCTTTAACCATTGCTACCATTAAAATTCCATTGTCATAAAATTCTTGTTCTGAAATTGTAGCTTTTGTGTTTGTAGCTTTTTCAAAATCAGATTCATTTGTAGCTTGCCTCCAACTTAAAAGATTTTTATCTCCATCTGCCCAATCTTTCATCATCGTTGATGAAAATTCGCCGCTCATAATATCATCCATGTGTTTTTGGAATAAAGGACGCAAAATAACTCTCATCTCTTCCGCTAATTCATAAGCTTTAATTTTAGCAGGATTTGATAAACGATCCATCATATTTGTAATTCCACCATGCTTCAAACCTTCAGTAACAGTTTCCCAACCGTATTGAAGTAATTTTGAAGCATATCCTGATTCAATACCACTTTCAATCATTTTTTTGTAACATAATAAAGAACCTGCTTGAAGCATTCCGCAAAGAATTGTTTGCTCGCCCATTAAATCAGATTTTACTTCAGCAACAAAACTAGATAATAAAACACCAGCTTTATGTCCACCAGTTCCAGCTGCATAAGCTTTTGCAATTTCTAAACCATCGCCATTAGGGTTATTTTCTGGATGAACAGCTATTAATGTAGGAACTCCAAATCCGCGTTTATATTCTTCACGAACCTCTGTTCCAGGACATTTAGGTGCAATCATTACAACTGTAATATCTTTACGAACTTCCATTCCTTCTTCAACAATATTAAAACCATGCGAATATGAAAGAGTAGAACCTTGTTTCATCATAGGCATAACCGCTTTAACAACATTACCATGTTGTTTATCTGGAGCTAAGTTTGATACAAAATCAGCAGTAGGAATTAATTCTTTATAAGTTCCAACTGTGAATTTATTATCAGTTGCATTTTTCCAAGATTGTCTCTTTTCTTTAATAGCTCCTTCACGCAAAGCATAAGATACATCTAAGCCACTGTCACGAAGATTTAAACCTTGATTTAATCCTTGTGCTCCACAACCAACAATAACAATTTTTTTACCTTCAAGTTTTTCAATACCTTTATCAAATTCCGAAGAGTCCATAAAAGAACAACGACCTAATTGATCCAATTTCCCTCTTAACGAGAGCGAGTTAAAATAATTCATTTTATTCACCTATATTTTATTTAAGCATAATGCTTTTTGATTAATTTAAAATTACGAACTTATAATATACTTACTTTTCTTTAAAAATACAATTAAAACTAAAAAAAATCGCATATTTTTTATAATATTGAGATTAAATGTCTATTCCAAACCTAAAATAAATCAGAAAATATTGTAATTCAAAAAACACATAAAACACATAAAAAGGCAAGATAAAATAAATTAAAAGAAAAAATTTAAATAAGTTGATAAAATTGTAAAAAGTAATATATTAACATTTGATACAGTAAGTAAAATTAAAAACGAATAATTATAAGGTAAAGAATTCTTATGGAAATCATAAAAACTTATTCTGAAAGAAACGCAATAAAAGTCATAGCATTTGCTATTTATTTTTCACAAAAATTTTCTAGTGAAGAAATTAATATATTAATTGAAAAAGCAAATAAAATAGATTTTTTTAATAAAGAATTTGATGATAAACAAAGTCAAGATGAGGTTGCTGTAATTTTCTCACCAGATGGAGTTCAAACTAAGCAGCAAACAACAAGTGGTATTAGTTATAATAAATTAAATGATAATAACACTCTTCAATGGTCATTGACTATTAACAAAGACGCTGTAATTATTACTTGTAGAGAGTATAGCAATTGGGATAACATTTCATTAAAAGCTTATAGTTATATAGAAGAAGCGTTTAACTTAATTAAAAAAGATATGAATATTTCACAAGTCACACTTGAATATCTTGATGAATTTGAAATATTAACTGATAGTTCTAATTGGAAAAAGCTATTGTTTAAAAAAGATAGTGAATATATTACATCACATATTTATGAACTTGATGATTTTTGGCATATAAATCAAGGAAGTTTCGCGAAGCTTGAAAAATTAGATAAAAAACTTCTTGATACAATAAACATTAATTATTTTTCAGATGAACGAGATAATTTAAGAAATAAATTAAATATAAGAACACAGCATACTTTGCCTTATGAAAATATTTATAATAAGAATTTAAAAGGAATCTTTGATATAATACATATACATAGCAAAGCTATTTTTGAAAAGATAATACATAATGATATTTTAAATTCATTTAACAAAGGAAAAGGACAATGACTTTAACTTCTTCTTTTATTTCAGTGTTTTTAATTTCTAGTGGTGCAAATGAACAGACACCTCGTTCAATTATTCAAAATAATGTTCCTCCAAACATTATGAAAGATATAAAATCTACTAGTGATAATTTTTTTAATATTGAATATGAAGATCTATATAAAGAATTATCTACATATAATAAATTAAAGGAAAACTGGGATGGTTATAATGGAATTCGTCCTTCCGATGATATTATAAATACAGCTAAATTATTTTTAAATATTTTAAAAAACAACAAAATACATCGCCCTAGAATTATGGTTTCAGGTAATGGTGAAATTGCTTTGTTTTGGAAAAAGAATGAAAATTATATTGAAATTGATTTTGATATAAAAAGTAGGCTATCCTTTTTTTATGAATTGGAAAATACTGTTTATGGGGAAGATGATGTTGTTATAGATGGACTGATACCACAAAGATTAAAAAATTCTTTGTCATCTTTTTTTAAAGCAACCTCTTCGAATGAAAGAAACTCTTCTTTAATAGCATAAACTAGATTTATGTCATACGATGAATTAATTGAACAAGAGTCTGTTAAGTATAATAACTTTTCTCCAAGTATAGTTATTAATGAGGAAAATATAGCAAGAGTCATTTTTTCTCCTAAGCATTATAATAATGGCGAAGTATTAGCCACAGCATTTGAACAAATACTTCATAAGCATGGGATGTCGGTATTGCGACTTGAATATGATTTTGATAATTCATTAAAAGAAACAATTAAATTATTACAGAAAAATGATATAAATAGATATATTGGGTATGTGTCTGCAAATGTCCAAGATATAAGAAATGTCCTTTATGAAGGATATAGACTTTTTTATATTTTAGATACTGCAAGAAGTGATAGGATAGGGCATGCTGATGTTTTTGCGATAAGACCTAATAATAAAGTCTCGCTTCCCAAAAAAGCTTTAAAAAATTATATTAGATTAAAAATATCAAATATTTTCAATAAAATACAACTAGTAAATAAATATGAGTGACCTTTTTGACAATAATTATTCTGGCGGTTCAAGTCAGCCTATAACAACCTTGACTTTATCAGGTGAAATTATAAAAGTTTTATTTGAAAGTGAAGATAAAGCATTTGCTATTATAAAAATATCTGACATCCAAGGAGTAGAACATACTGTAACTGGTGATTTTTTAGGGGTTTATGAAGGGCAAGGAATAGAAGTTACAGGGAACTGGATTGTTCATAAAGAATACGGGAAACAATTTAAAGCAAATACATTTAAATGCGTGTTGCCTGTTTCAGAAGAAGGGATTATAAAGTATTTAGGTTCTGGTGTAATTCGTGGAGTTGGACCTAAATTAGCAGAGCAAATAGTTGGACATTTTGGAGCTTCTACACTTGATATTATTGAGAATTTTTCAAAACGATTAACCGAAATAAACGGTTTTGGTAAGAAAAAATTAGAAATGGTGCGTGACTCGTGGAATGAACAAGCGGAACAAAGAAATATGACTATGTTTTTACAAGGATTAGCAATTACTCCTGCATATTGTAAAAAACTATATAAAATTTATGGAGAAACTACAGCTGATGTTGTGCGTGATAATCCTTATCAACTAGCAGAAGAAGTTAAAGGCATTGGTTTTTTGATGGCAGATAAAGTAGCTGCCAAACTTGGTATTGAAAAAAATTCACCAATGCGTATTCGAGCTGGAATAATCTATTCTTTGAATCAATTAAGTATGCTTGGTCATGTGTGTTATCCTGAAAATGAATTTATAAAATATGCTACCGATTTATTATCTGTCACTGAGCAAGAAGTAATTATAGGTATTCAAGCTGCACAAACCGCAGGTTTTGTTACTTGTGAGAGTTTTACAAATGAACAAGGCGTTACCAAATCATTTTTATATTCTAAAACATTATATATTGCAGAAAAAGTTTCAGCTTCTATTATTGACTTTTTATCAAAACAACCTTCTGTTTTTGCAGAACAATATTATAATATTCCAATTGATTCACAAATTTCTTTTAGCGATGAACAGTTGTATGCTATAAATTGTGTAGGTAACAATTCATTAAATATAATAACTGGAGGTCCAGGAGTTGGTAAAACAACTGTTATTGGAGAAATTGTAAGAAAAGCTATGATGGCACAAATGAAAGTTATGCTCGCTGCTCCAACTGGAAGAGCGGCAAAAAGGTTATCTGAATCATCTGCACTAACCGCAAAAACTATTCATAGATTATTGAAATGGGAGCCAGAAACTGGCGGTTTTTTTCACGGTAAAAAACACCCTTTGAATTGCGATATGTTAATTATAGATGAAGTTTCAATGCTAGATATGCAACTTGCATATAATCTTTTGAATGCAATTAAACCAGGAACTATTTTAGTATTAGTTGGAGATATGGATCAATTGCCATCAGTTGGACCAGGGCGCGTCTTAAAAGATTTTATTTATTCTAAACGATTTGCAGTAACTCATTTAACAAAAATATATAGACAAGGAAATGATAGCAAGATTATTACAAATGCCCATGCAGTTAATAAAGGAAATTTGCCACAACAAGTAAATCTTCCAAAAGATTGCTTGACAGATTTTTATTGGATAGAACAAGAAGACCCTAGTTTAGTTGTCAATACAATTCTTGAAATGGTTAAAAATCGCATACCTAAAAGGTTTTCATTTTCACCTCTTACAGATATACAAGTTTTAACACCTATGAACCGTGGCGAATGTGGGACTTTAAATTTAAATAAAGTTTTACAAGAAAGTTTAAATGGTGGACAGAAACCACGAGTCAAGTCAGGGGAAAAGAGTTTTAAAGCTGGCGATCGTGTTATGCAAATATCTAACAACTATGATAAGCATATTTACAACGGAGATATGGGACGAATTATAAATATAAATTCAAAAGATGAACAATTCACTGTTTTATTTGAGCAAAAACCTGTTGTATATGAATTTATGGAGTGCGAACAATTAGTCCATTCTTATGCTATAACTATACATAAATCACAAGGCAGTGAATTTCCTGTTGTGATTATTCCAATGCTATCACAGCACTATATGATGCTACAAAGAAATTTATTATATACTGCCATGACAAGAGCTAAAAAACTATTAATTTTAATAGGAAGCAAAAAGGCAATATCAATGGCGGTGAATAATATAAGATTAGCTCCTAGATATTCTATGTTGTGCAGAAGATTAATGAAATAAAAGCTTTAGTTTTTTATTTATTATTTTCTAAATCCGTGAGTTTTTTATTTTTCATAATATGTTGAAGCCTGTCAATTAATAATAAAATTGCTAGTGATTGAAAAACTAAAATAAGAGTTGTTTTTACATCACCCCAAATTAAAGGTAAAACCCCTAAGCCTATAATAAGAGTAAGTAGGTGGACAAATGCGACAGCATTTTTTCTCGACATTCCCATTGCTTGAAAACGGTGTGAAATATGATTATTGTCACCAATATAGATAGGCTTTCGATTATATAATCTAATAAAAATGACGGCAATTGTATCAAATACTGGAATTCCTAAAATAAATACAGGAATAAGTATTGGAATATATGAAATAGAATCACTATTTATATATGTAACACTTGCACTTATTACAGCAATTATAAATCCTAGAAAGTGACTTCCAGCATCACCCATAAAAATTGATGCAGGAGAATGATTGAAAAACCAAAATCCTAAAGTTGATCCAAATGTGACAGCTCCTAAAGATGCAACAAAATATTGTTGGTTGATAGCTGCAACAACGGTAAATAATGCAATTGCTATAGTCCCTACTCCAATAGCTAAACCATCCATATTATCAAAAAAATTAATAGCATTCATAATAAATAAAATCCAAAAAATTGAAATAAACCAAGTAAAAATGATATTTGTAACAAATATAGTTATTTTAACATCTCCATACTGAACAGCAATAACAGCTATTAAGATTTGACCTAAAAGTTTTATTTTTGCACTCATATTAAATTTATCGTCAGCAAGTCCGAGTAAAATTGCGAGTAGTGCAGCTAGTGCAATGAAAAATATATTATCAGATACATTAAAGATTCCACTAATTTCACCTTTTATGCAATTAAGCCATTTTGCGAAGTATGCACTTTTTATTAGTATAAATCCTATAAAGATAGATACACTCCAAGCGGAAAAGATAGCAACGCCACCTAATAAAGGAGTATTCTTTGTATGTGTTTTATGCCTTTGTTCTAGAGGTTTATCATAGAAATTAAATTTTTTAGCCAGTAATATACATATCGGAGTGAAGCATATTGACAGTAATGTTGCGATTAATGCAATAAAAATATATATTAGATACCAAGTCATTTTCTTAATATATCTGCCATATCATAAAGTAATTTTTCTGTATCATTCCACCCTAAACAAGCATCTGTAATACTTTGTCCATACACCAATGAATCTTTAGAATCAAGTTTTTGATTACCTTCTTCCAAAAAACTTTCAAGCATAATCCCAAATATATTTTTTGGAGATTGTTTGAATTGATTTGTTATATTTAAAGCTATATCTATTTGCTTTTTAAATTTCTTTTCACTATTTCCATGACTACAATCAATCATAACTCTATTATTAACTGACGCTTCCAATAATTCTTTTGATATTTGAGCAACTTTATCTTCTTGAAAATTCGGTCCATCAGTTCCACCACGAAGAATTAAGTGAGTATTTTTATTACCAGCAGTTGCAACAATTGCAGCAACACTTTGTTTAGTAACAGATAAAAAATGATGCTTTTCAGCAGCAGTTTTTATTGCATCAATCGCAATTTGCACATTTCCATTTGTTCCATTTTTAAATCCAATTGGAGCAGATAATCCAGATGCAAGCTCTCTATGAACTTGACTTTCTGTTGTTCTTGCTCCTATAGCTCCCCAACTCATTAAATCTGCATAAAATTGTGGCATAATTGTATCTAAGAATTCACAACCTGTAGCTAAATCCATTGAAATGATTTTTAATAAAATACGGCGTGCAACGCGCAACCCTGTATTAATATCAAATCGTTCATCTAAACTTGGGTCATTTATAATTCCCTTCCATCCTACAGTTGTTCTTGGTTTTTCAAAATAAACACGCATTACGATAAATAGTTCATTTTTTAGTTCTTTGGATAATTTTGATAATCTTTCTGCATATTCTAGAGTAGCTTTTTCATCATGTACAGAACAAGGACCTGCTAATACCAGTAACCTTTTATCCTTCTGATATAAGCAATTATTTACAGTTTTTCGAGAGTTAAAAATTCTTGTAGCATTTTCATCGGAGATAGGATATTCTTCCATTAGAATTCCTGGCGGCAATAATGGACGAATTTTTTCAATTCTAATATCATCTGTTATTTTCATTTTTCAAATTTCCTTATGTCTTATTATTAGTAAAGTTTGGTCATCGCCCAATTCTAGCATTCCTTCTGTAAAGTCATCAACTTTATAAACAATAGAATCAAGAACTTTTCTAGGGGAGGTATGATTTATGCATGAATGCTTAAATGTATTACATAATTTATCAATTCCAAATTCATCCGATTTTGTATTAAGAGCTTCTGTAATTCCATCGGAAAATAATAGAATATCCATTTCTTTTGCAAAGCTCATAACAACAGTATCAAATTCTGCAATTTCTGGAGGGAATAAACCAAGAGCCGGTCCCTCAGGGAAGATTTTTCTTATATGTTTTCTTACATAAATTAATAGTTCTGTATGACCTGCACGACCATATTCAACTGTAGCATTTTTTTTATCAAGAAGGCAACAAGCAAGTGTTATAAATCGTTCTTCATCAGAATCACGATATATATTTGCATTTAACTCTATTAACATTTCATTTAAAGTAGTAAACCTTGATGCATTTGACCTTAGAAAACTTCTAGTCATAGACATTAACATACATGCGGGAATACCTTTACCACATGCATCACCAACAACAACTAACATTCTATCTTCATCAATTTCAATAAAATCATAAAAATCACCAGCAACTTCTTTTGCAGGGCGACAAAATGCTTCAACTTGAAATTGTTCCCAGTTAGGAAAACTTTTAGGCAATAATTCAGATTGTAATTCTTCTGCAAAATGTAATTCTTGTTCTAGTCTTTCTTGTCTCTGTAAATCCACATAAAGATTAGTCAGATTTTGTGCTAAAACTAATTGTGGGGCTGTAAAACGAAGCAAACTGAATTGTTCTCTACTGAAAAATATATTGTGTTTTCTATTATTTATTGCACATACTATACCTTTTACTTCTCCTTCATGTAAAAAAGGAACTGCCATTAAAGATAAAATCTGAATTTGACTTTTCAACTCCATTAATTCGTTATTTTGATATGCATCTTTAATAAATAGAGCTTCCCTTGCTTTTGCAACACCTCCAATAATTCCTTTTCCTACTTCAATTTTATCTTGTTTAAGGGTATTTAATAAATATGTTGACTTTGTAAACTCAAAAGCCTCCGTCATTTTGACTAAAGATGGGAATGGACCAGAAACTCCTTGAGGTTTTAAATAACCTTCTTGCAACTTAAAAATACATACAGATTCTGCTTCAACAATGTCTGCTACATATCTAGCTGCTACATTCATAGCTGAATCTATTTCATCAACAGAACGCAAAGTCCTAGAAAAAATGGTTAAAAAATTAGTTATTTCAGCTTTTTTATGCAATGCATCATCAAGCTTTCTTCTATATTTTCTTAATTTTTTCCTAAGAAAATGACAATAAAAGATAACAAAAATTAACATAGGAATACATATTAATATATTTATTGAAAAAGAATGCATATCAAGTTCCTTTTAGGTAATGAGTTCTTGAGTATTGTGAAGTTTTATACAAAAAAAAGCCCAGTAAACTGGGCTTTAAATATAACCTAAACAGTGAAATTAATTAAAATTATCACTGTTTAGATTTACAATAAAATTATTATTATGCAACTTCCTCTGCATCAATAACATCTTCTATAGTATTATCTTCTGAAATTTCATCATTAGTATCTAATACAGAAATTTCATCTTTTGGGAAATCAATCCATTGAAGAATACACATCTCTGCAGCATCCCCTAATCGTTTTCCTATTTTAATGATTCTAGTATATCCACCATTTCTTTCTTGGTATCTTGAAGCTATATCATCAAATAAAAGACTTACTGCTTCTTTATCACGCAATTTAGAAATAGCAATTCTTCTACTATGAAGATCACCTTTTTTAGCACGAGTAACCATTTTTTCAGCTAAGCGACGAGCCTCTTTAGCTTTAGTTATAGTTGTTTTAATTTCACCTTTTTCACTTATAATAAGACTGCTAACCATATTAGCTAACATCGCTTTACGATGAGCACCTGATCGTCCTATTTTAAAGGTATGTTTACGATGTCGCATTATTTTCTCCTCCATCTTGTTCTTTATTTTTTTTGAATTCTTCTGCCTCAGAAGTAACAGCTTCTCTCAATTCATCAGTCATTGTCATTCCTAGAGATAGTTTCATTAAACGAAGTTTTTCTTTAATCTCATCAAGAGATTTTTTACCAAAATTTCTATATTTTAGCATTCTAGCTTCAGATTTTAAACATAGCTCTCCAATCAAATCAATTCCTGCATTATTTAAACAATTCATTGCCCTAACTGAAAGTTCCATCATTTCAACATTTTGAACAAAAACTTTATAAAGTTTTCTTTCATCGCCACTTATCATAGCAAGTGGATCTTCCTTACCAGCAAGAGAGCCTAGGAATGGTCTTAGATGTTCTTTGAAAATTCTAGATGATGTCTCAAGCGCTGCAACAGGCTTAATTCTTCCATCTGTCCAAATCTCTAATACTAAGCTATCCATCTCTGTTTCTTCTCCAACACGAGCAGCTCCAACAGTATATTTAACTCGTTCAACCGGAGAAAAAAGACAATCTACAGGAATAGTTCCTACAGGGTGACTGTCTTTTTTATTCTTTTCCGATGTACGATATCCACAACCCATCATTATTTCAAGTTCAGCTCTAAAGGCAATTTTCTTGTCAAGAGTACATATTACTTGTTCAGGGTTTACAATTTCAACAAAACCATTTGTATCAATATCAGCAGCCGTTACAACTCCCTTCTTTTTGCATTTGATTTCCAATAGTTCAGGAAGTGCTTCTCCTATTAATTTAAACTTTACTTTTTTCAAGTTTAAAATTATTTCAGTAACATCTTCTACTACGCCTTTAATACTTGCGAATTCATGTTGAACACCATCAATACGGACAGCAGAAATAGATAAACCTTCTAATGAAGACAAAAGGATTCTACGCAATGCGTTTCCCATAGTATGTCCAAAACCACTTTGAAAAGGAGTTGCAGTAAATTTTGCATAATTTCTAGTCGCGGTTTTTTCATCAAGCGTAACATATTCCGGCATTGGAAAATTAAATGTAGTTTTCATATTTTACCTCTACTTTATTACTTACTGAAAATTTCAGTAAATGTGTTAAAAATGTGTTAAAAATATATTATACTCTTCTTCTTTTAGGAGGGCGACAACCATTATGCGGAACAGGAGTAATATCCTTCACACAATTTATGTCCAAACCTGTTGAAGCGATACCTCTTACAGCAGATTCTCTTCCTGCTCCAGGTCCTTTTATTCTTACCTCTACTTCTTTCATTCCTAAACCCTGCGCCAATCTTGCAGCATCTGCAGCAATTACTTGTGCTGCATAAGCAGTGCTCTTTCTAGAACCTTTAAAACCGTTTTTACCACCACTAGACCAACATAGAGTATTTCCATGTAAATCAGTAAATGTAACTTTAGTGTTATTAAAAGTTGCATGAATAAAAGCAAGTCCAGATGGAACATTTCTTCCATCTTTTGACTTCTTTACAGCCACAGTTATTTCTGGTTCTGCTAATAAGTCTGCAGCTGTTACAGGCTTTGCAACAGTTTGTTTTACTTTATCTTCAGCCATTATTATATCCTTTTATTTATTTGTTTAATTTTTATTGTAGTTTATCTTTCTAAATGAAATATAAAGCTATCTGCTTATTTTCCTGCAAGCTTTCTTTGAGTTTTATCTCTAATAGCTCCGACAGTAAGCTTTTTACCCTTTCTTGTTCTAGCATTAGTTTTTGTTCTTTGCCCACGAACTGGTAAACCTCTACGATGTCTAGTTCCTCTATTAGAATTAATCATTTGTAATCTTCTAATATCTCCAGCAACAGACCTTCTTAATTCTCCTTCAACTAAAAAATCATTTTGAAGAATTTTTGTAATAGCTGATATTTGGTCAGGGGTTAAACTGTCAGCTCTTTCATCAGCTGGAATTCCAACTGCTTTAATTATATCTTTTGCTCTTGCAGGACCTACGCCGTAGATATACTGCAAAGCAAATTCAACACGCTTTTTCCCTGGAATATCAACACCTATTATTCTTGGCATAATATATTTTCCTTTTTTTAACCTTGTTTTTGTTTATGTCTAGGATTTCTTGAGCATATAACTCTAACAACCCCGCCTCGTTTAATTATCTGGCAGTGTTCACATCTACACTTTACAGAAGCTCTAACTCTCATTTGTATTACCTCCAAAATTTGAATTATATCTTACTTAATTTTAATACCTATACTAATATAATAATTGAAAAAAATCAATTAATAATAGCATAAACCTATATTCTATTTTTATTCATTGCATTTGAGTTTGAGTTTGCATTTTTGGAATGTCAAATTAACTCATAATAAGTAATTAACTTGAGTTTGCATTTTTGGAATGTCAAATCAATATAATAAAAACAGAATCAAAATATACACCTTTAAGCACAAAAAGTCAAATTTTATCATATTTTTGTTCTTTATATTTTCCTATTTGTAGTAATTATGGGGGCTTTTTGCTAAATTTAAACAAAATTTTTGGACTTTGATGCTTCTAATGTAAAAAATTCTATTCAAGATGAATAATACAAAAAAGTATTTAAAATGTAATAAAAAATATATTTATATCTAATAATTCTACTGGATAGCTGATTCTCTCAACCTACCATAATATATCGTTTTAATAAAGAAATTAATTGTTTGAAATATTTCTTAAAGATTTTGAATTTTGTCCTGAAAGGACAGATTTTGATAGCCCAGCACAGCGTGCTGGGTTAAAGGAAAAAATATTATGTCCTGAACGGACAAATTAATAATATTGGTAACCGTTCACGGGAATTTAAATGCATAAATCATCATGTAAATTAGTA
>JAOZMT010000255.1 GCA_029934175.1 Victivallales bacterium
TTTATTCTTTTATGTCCCATAATTACTCCTTACTATTTTATAAATGTTTGTAAATCTTTAAAACCTTTTTCTTTAACATAATCTTCTGCAGTTTTGTCGTATTCATCTTCTATTTTTAAATTTGCATTATTTTCTAATAAAAACTTTGCACACTTCGCATTATTTCCTATGATTGCTAACATTAAAAGAGTAGTTCCTGTTGTGTCTGTTGCATTAACATTACCGCCGTCTGCAATATATTTTTTAAGATTATTTAATTTGCCCAAAAGCACATTTTTATAAATAGACTTTTTTATTGGTAATAACCATTTTATTAAAAAATAATTAGGAATAGCAAAAAGTCCTCCTAGAAAAAGCCATAAAAATAAAAATTTTGAATTAGATAATCCTGGTTGTAAAATACAATCATTCGGATATAATGGATTATAATAAACCGTAACCCTATCTCCTTGTGAATATGTTTTATTTCCTAAATATCGTCCATCTGAAAAATCACTATAAGATACATTATCACTAACATATTCTTTACCTCTTATCATAAAAGTATATTCAACATATTTATATTCAGAAAAGGTAGTGTGACTCATTCCATTTTTATCTGTTGTAGTCCCTTCTACCCATCTACTTGTTGCTTTAGAAAGATTACATTGAACAGTAGGATAAATAGGACTAATTGTTGCTCTAAACAATCCGAAAAGAGTTGTCGCAAGTAAAAAATATCCACAAAACCAAGTTAAGAGTAAACATAATGGAATCCATAAAAACATTTTCAATATTAAATTTTCAGAACAATGACTACATAATGCTTTATTATTTTTCTTTGTCAAATTGCCACATTTCACACATTCAATTTTTTGAGTTGTAATAAACTCATTTTCGGAATATTTTATATCAATAAGTTTATTGAATTTCTTTCGATTTGGCAATTTATTTATATCCCATTTTTTCAGAATATCAACTGCAAGTTGAAATTTTTCTGTATATTTAGTTTTAAATAATTGATAAAAAGACTTATTTGTTTCATATAAAACTGCACCATTGCACACATCGCAAAAGAACCAAACATTGCCAATAGAATTTATTGTTTTATTATTGGAATCTATCAAAAATTTTGCATTACCTTTTATTACAACATTTTCATCATCTGCTTGTGATAAATCAATATACTTTTTGACTCCATTTGCACACTTCGCACATTTAATTCTTAAGAAAAACTTTTGAATATACCTGCGATATAAAACAACGCTACCAAGTGCTATAAAATAGGTTAAAAGTAAATTAATAATAACGACAACCTCATCTGGAGTTATTCCATTTTTTACAGAATAATGATTACGCTTAACACCTTCATACAACGATCCATCTCTACCTAAATAAAGATAAAAAATAACCCAAAATATGAAAAATAAAAACAAGTGAAATTTTGCTGATGTAAAAACATTTCTTGTTTGTATTCTTATTTCATTCGCATAAGATTCTAGTTTTTCAGGTTTAGTTATCATTCTAAACTCCTCGCTTTTAAGTTATACTGTATTTGAAAGAAAATAAATGTAAAAACAAACAATAATATTGTATAAATCAAATAAAAACATGCTACATCTTCAAAGGTTATTTTCGATACTAAATTTGCAACTTTAACAAAATCATTTGTCATACCCCCCTTCCCTTCTAAATATGTTATTTGATAAACTTTATTGAACATAAGTTTATTTGCAAAGATTATATTATGAATGAAAATATAGAAAGAAATAATAGCGTATAAAGGTCTATCTAAAGGTGTCATAATAGCAGTATTACTAATAGATCGGTAAAGAAAAATTGCTGCAAATATTGTTTCTGTCCCATGTCCCATAAACGAACATAATATTTGAAACGCAGGCGGAGATATATTTATCCAGTAATGAATTCCTGTTAAAAGAATCAAAGATATACAAACTACATAATATTTATAATATTTAATAATTGCAACAAATAATAAAAGATAGATAAACCATAAAAAATATTTATTTTGTTCTGCGATATGTGCAACACCGCCACCATGAGTCAAATCAAAAGATGGAATTGCAAGGTGACCAAATCCCCAAGCAACCATTGAATGACCTAATTCATGAACTAGCGTTATCAATCCAGAAAATATTATTCTTAATAATGGGAATTGATATGCAACAATCGCAGAAACTAATCCACAAATTAATGAAATCCAAGCTGTTTTATCTAGTTTTAGCATAAAAAATTATTCTGAACGCTCAAGAATAATGTCTCCTATAACTCCAAATCCATGTCTATATTCAATAGTTAATTTTGCTGTATGGTAACCCTTTGCTTCTATATTTAAATATTTATCTCCACCATTTATATCTATACCTATAAAATCTCCACTTTTTACAGTATCATCAATAATAAATCCAAGTGAAGCATTTTTCTTTAAACTAATCAAACCATCAGACTTAATTTTTATAGGAATAGACTTTCTCCCTCTTTTTAAAATAACCCTTGCAAGAAGAGTCGAATAAGCCTTATTATTCTTTTTAACCTCTTTTATTTTCATTTTCCAAACCATTGAACTTATTTTTGATTTATCAATTGAAACATATTCATTTACTCCTTTTACTGAAGTTTCTTGTCTTTTGAATTCTATGATTTTTTGTGTTTTTAAATTTCCAAGCTTTCTTGAAAAATAGTATGTTCCGAAAGAATGTCCTCCATGACCTAATGGTGGGACTGTTGTAAATATAATATTATTATTATCTATAACTTCAAACTCATAATCTAAATTATCGCTCAAATGCCGTCTCTTATTTTGTAAACTTTTACCATTGACCTTATAAACCCCTGAAATAGATTTCATATAAGTTCCTGGATTTTTTATTTGAATATCATAATCCCCATTTTTTGTATATGTAAAACTACATTCTTTTTTTTCTACAATATTATTGTAAATATAAGGACTTATAAATTCCCATTTGCCTGTAAGAATATTATCGGGTAATTCCTTTTTATACTTCGTAGGTAAAATAATATTTTTAGCAATATCCATAAATCCATTATCATTTTTTTTCTTAATATTAACTTTAGGTTCTATTTTTTTATGTTGTTCTGCATACTTCGCAATTATTTTTTCAATTTCTTTTGTATAAACTTTAGGCGTAACTTTGCTATATCCTAAACGACCAAGTTCTTTGCCATTTGGTTCTATTAATACAATACTTGGAAAACTTCTAATGCTATATTGGTTTTTTATTTCATAATTTTCAGGTGGTTCATTTTGATAATTTCGTGGTGTATCAATATTAAATAAAATAACATTTTTACTCGCCCATGATTTAAATTCTTCTGTATGTAATATTTCTCTATCTATCTTTTGACACCAACCACACCATTCATTAGCTGAAAAATTGATTAAAATAGGCTTTTCTGCGGCTTGTGCAATTTCTTTTGCTTTTTCAAAATCCGTTTCCCAATCAAGATAACTATGGCTAAATGTGGTATTTTTCTTTATATCATTTGTTATCGAAATAACTTCTTCTGATTTTGATTTCACGAATTTCATTACATCATCATAATTAATATCGTCTATAAAATCAGTTCCTACAATAAGCGTCAAGATGAATATTAACAAACCTATTGAGCCAACAAAAACACCACTTAAAATCATAGATATTATATTTTGGACAAAAGCAAGGAGGAATCCAGTTATTGCATTTTTAGCATAATATTTTTGATATACTAAAACTTGAACAATAATATGAAGAAGAGGAAAAGAGAAAGCGTAAACAGTAAAGCCTGTCACTATTGCAGACATTAAAGGAAAAGAATTTAGTAACATTGCAAGTCCCATTACAACCGACAATAACGCTGGCACTCCAAAGATCCATTTTGATATATTAACACTAGCACCAATAGATTGTCCAACTGTATTATCTTTAGGTCCAAGTAATTTAGTTGCAATAAATAAAGTATTTGCAGAAAAACAAGAATATATAATACTACACATAACCACACCACCAATTTGTGGAGAGAGAAAAAATGCCATTGCCCCCAAAACAATACCAATTGGGATTGATACTATTGCAATAAACATTAATAAAAACATAGATTTTATAAAGCTCGGTTCATCAATTTTTTTATTAAATCTATTTTTTATATTTCCTAAAGAACTACTTGCCTTCCATTCTTCATCTATATCCTCTGAACTTCTAAAACTTTCAGTTTTTAAAGATAACTTTTGTTTTGCTAAAAAAACATTATTACAATGAGAGCATTCTACTTCAGTTCCTACAATTTGTTCTTCTATCTCAAATTCAGAATTACATTTCGGACATTTCGTTATCAT
>JAOZMT010000256.1 GCA_029934175.1 Victivallales bacterium
CTAAAAATATTAATTGTCAAATAAAAATAACTCACCCTTTACGATTAAAAAATAATAATGGGCAATGGTTAAGTCAAAACGATATAACACTAGGTCATATTGTCAAAGGGGCTATTTTAAGATTAAATAAAATAAGTCAATTTTATGGGAATAAAACAAAACTTGACTTACAATATGCTTTATCCGAAGTTGCTTTTTGTCGTGAAGCTAAAAGAAATTTAAAATGGTTTCAAGATAAAAGATATTCATCAACACAAACAAAAAATATTAGTCTTGCTGGTATTACTGGTTCGTTTAGTTATTTAAACTTATCTCCTTCCATTAATGCTTTGCTTCAAACTATTTCTGTTTTCCATTTAGGAAAACACGCATCTTCTGGATGTGGGAAAATTATTATTAAATAAAAAAGATACAAACCAAGGAGTATAAATGAAAAAATCATTTAACACAATAGTAGAAATTTTGAATTATGATAGTGCATTAAAACTATTAATTCTTAGATATGGAATATCTGTTGATGCAAAATCAATTGAAGAAAATTGTCCAACATATCCTGTTGCTTTTCGAACTAAGAGAATAAGTAAAAATACAAAAATAGTAGATGGTTGTCTAATTGATGCTGAAACTAAAAGTATGCCATGGATTCCAGAAGAAATATTTATTCAATTTTCAAATATAAAAAGTATTGTTAAAGTAAATTATAACAAAAATAGTAATTTTATATTGTCATACAGAAATAATAATTTGGAACTCGCATCTTCAGAATTAGAAATTAAATTAATTTGTGAGTTATCTCCAAGACCTACATGGAATCATAAGCAAGTAAATAATTTTGATGCCGATCAATATATCCAAGTTATGGGAAAGGATCGCATTGCAGTTTTAGGATTTGAAGGATGTTCAGAATGGTTTCATAACACTCAATGTAAGTTTTGTGATTCATGTAGTTCGCGAGCAAATGAAAAATCAATCCGACCAACATTAAATGACTTAAACACAAAGTATGATAATAATATTCCTGTATGGCTAGATGATTTTTCTAAGCAATACTTTGAGGGATTAAAAGAAGTATATAAACTAGTTTTAGAAGATAAAAATATTACGCCTCATCATCATTTACATATTATGTCAGGGAATTTACCTAATTTAGATATGGAATGGGAATATATGTTAGACTTGAGCAGAGAATTATCAAAAATAAAACCGTTGAGTGAAGTTGATTCATATTTAAATATTTTACCTCCGCTAAACACTCAATATTTATATGATGCAAAAGAAATTGGATTTCAAAAAATGATATTTAATCTTGAAGTTTATTTAGAATCATATTTCAAATCTATTTGCCCTGGTAAGCATGCACACATACCATATAATATCTATTTACAACAAATGGAAAAAGCAGTAGAAATATTTGGAATTGGTAAAGTAAGATGTAGTTTTGTTTTAGGAGCTCAACCTATAAATATATTATGTGATGGAATAGAAGAACTTGCAAGTAAAGGAATCGTATCAGACTTTACTGTATTCACTCCAAAAAAAGGAACTCCTTGGGAAAATAAAATAGGACCTGATATTATTGAAGTAGCAAAGTTTTGTTCATTTTTAAAGGATGTCTATGTTAAATATGGTTTTAGTGGTTTGTATTGCTCATTAGCATCAAGAAGTGGAATAATGAATGAATTATTAAATGATTAAAATGAAATCGTTACCTCAAAAATTAAAAAAGAGTATTGAATACAAAGCAAATGAACTATCTAAATTTCATATTACTGGAAGAGAAATAGGATTTGAAGGGGCATCAAGGAACTTAAATAATTGGGTGCAAAATTTTAATGGACTTTTGGATAATCTAGATGTTATAAATGACTTAGTTATGGGATTAAGTTTTTTAGATGATTCTGTTATCCGAAAGAATATTTTTTATTTTATAGAACAGTATATTCCTCATTTAGATTTAAAAAATAGTTATTTCACATGTTTAGGAGAGCAAACTGAAAGTTCTGCTAGAATTATAAGTCAATTAAATAATTTTAATAACTATTTTCCAAACATGCAAAAGTGCCTAGGAAATATAAGATTGAATAGTAATGAAAAACCAAACATTATATTTATGGATGATTTTATCAACTCAGGAGGGCAATTTGCATCAATAATCAGTCAATGGTTTCAACCTCAATTAAATGATAATACAAGAATATCACTAAACAGAAAAGAAATTGAAACCATCAAAAATTGTGAATTATATTTTTTCTTTCAGAAAGGAATGGAGCGAGGTAGAATAAAAGGAGAGGAGGTCTTTAAAAAATATGAGTTAAAGGCTAATATTAGAACAATTACTCAATATGATGATAACATAGGGATTTTTGGTTCTAAGGATACATTAGAACGAATTAGACAAGGAGTTGATGGAGGAGTTGGCGAAGAGATCTTTTCTAATTATAAATGTTCTGAAATTACACAATTATTATCTATTTGCGAAGAGATAGGAGAAAAATTATTAAAAATAAATAAGCCAAATTGGAAAAATAAAAATAAAAATCTATATAAAGAACGCTCATTAGGTTATGGAAATTCAGCTCAATTAGATATAACTCAAAATAATATCCCAACCTCGACTTTGACTTGTTTATGGTTAGGAGGAGAGTTTAACTATAAAGGGAAAACTATAAATTGGAAACCTTTATTTCAACGAAGAGAAAAAATAATAGGCGGTTCTGAATCAAATAATTTAGTTACTAATAATATAGAAACTACAGCAGTTAATAATTTTTTGAATAAAAATAAAAAAGCTGCCGCTCCTTATGAAATAATGTTGATTGATGAGATAAAGACAACAGATTTTAATATCCAAGATTTAAAATTTAAAGACATAACAGGTTCTTATACTAAAAATATAGAAACAGATTTTACATCATTTTTTAATAATAGTAATTTCCCTTTTCAAATATTAGCCATTAATCCAAATTCTTATGGTAAATTTAATAATAGATTATTTTATTTTTTAAACGAAGAGATTAATTTATCATGCAAAATCAAATCAATACATGTTATTATAATAAATAATGTTCGTTATATTAGTATTAGAATATCGTTTAAATACAAACTTTTAAGTGTAGATAATATTCGTGCTATTAATCATTCTATATCAATGTTTGAAAATGTAGATGAGAATAAGTATAATAATATTTTTGTTTATGGAAATAAAAAAGAAAAAATATCATTAAAGGATTTATTGTCCAATGTTTTTTTAGAAAACAATATAAAATATTCTTTTAAACATGACAGAATGAAACACTTAATTTATATAAGAACTAACAGCTCTTTGTTTAAAAACAAAAAACAATTTTCTGAAGTATTTAGTAATTTAGCCTCTCTTGCTAGAAGAGAAGATGTTCCTGAAAACTATACTTCATTTATTGAACTAGATTACGAATGTCGGATTGGTTTTTCGGGAAAAGGTGTTCTTCTAATTAATGGAGGCGATAAATTAATAAATTTATCATTTAATTCTGAGTTTTATGATTCTTATTATTTTGTTTATTGTCTAGCTTTATTTTTGAAACAAATAAAAGTCTCATTATTAATGAATACGATTTCTGAAAACAATGAAAAGTTTTCGATGTTATTAAAACTATATGGAGAATTTGATTGGTTTGATGACAATCACATCTGGGAGTTTACAAAATTATTAAAAAAAGAATTAAAATTAGAATAAGGATAAATATATGAATGATTTTTACGAAGATGAATTGAAATATATTAAGGAATACACTAGGGATATGTGTAATAAAATCACTTACAACACACATCATTGGGATCATATTTTTCGTGTAACAAATATGTCAAGAAAATTAGGTTTACAGTTAAAAGCTAATATGCTTGTAGTTGAAACAAGTGCTGTTCTACATGATATTGGTCGATTGAATAAAGATAAATCTACTTGTCATGCAGAATTATCTGAAGAATTCGCAAGGAACTTTTTAATAAGTAGGGATTGGGATATAAAATTAATTGAACCTATTTGTTATGCTATAAAATCTCATCGGTATAATACTCAAATAATACCATTAACTTTAGAAGGAAAAATTCTACAAGATGCTGACAAATTAGATGCTTTAGGAGCTATTGGAATTATTCGAGTTGTTAGCCACATAACAGAAAATAATTTATATTCTTTAGAAGATCCTTTTTGTGAATCAAGAACTCCTTTAAAAGAATTTACTTTAGATCATTTTTATGAAAAAATTTTAAAGTTAAAAGATTCTATGCATACAGAACAAGCTAGGAAAATTGCTATTCAGCGACATAATTTTTTAAAAAATTTC
>JAOZMT010000257.1 GCA_029934175.1 Victivallales bacterium
AGAGCTGTTGTTTGCGCTTTCAGGAAGTTTATTTTTCAGCCGTTTGCAGTATAATCAGTATAAATAATAATAAAGTTTTATCATAAATTAAAGCCGTTACAACTACTTTTAAAGAAAATTCTGATATTTCATTATCAAGTTTTCCAAAAAATAAAGGTAAATTACTTGAAATTTCATGCTTGAAGTAGTATTGTTATGGTTTCTATAAAAATCTAAATCTGTGAGCGTTTTGCGGATTTAGAATAAATTTAAACAAGGAACTTTATGAAAAATATTTGGACTATATTTAAACGAGAAATTTTTAGTTATATTAATTCGCCAGCAGCGTATGTTTTTATTGTGATATTTTTGGTATTATCAGCATATTTTCCGTTAATACAAGACAACTTTTTTGGGAATAATGAAGCATCTTTAACGCTATTTTTTAGTTGGCATCCATTGCTATATTTATTTTTAGTTCCTGCAGCTGGTATGCATACTTGGGCTGATGAACATAAAAGTGGCACAATTGAACTTCTATTAACAATGCCTATTTCAATATCTCAATGCATTATCGCAAAATTTCTTGCGGCTTGGGCATATATCTCAATTGCATTAGTTTTAACTTTTCCTATAGTTATAACTATTTGTTATTTAGGAACTCCTGATTTACCTGTTGTTGCTTGTGGTTATTTAGGAAGCTTTTTGTTATCAGGTGCTTGCTTGGCAATATCTGTTATGGTTTCTTCATTAACACGAAGTCAAATTGTTAGCTTTATTGTATCTGCTATGATTTGTTTAGTTTTAATATTAATTGGAATGCGTGAAGTTACAACGCTATTAACAAAATTTTTACCATACTTGGGTGTTGATATTATATCTTCTTTTAGTTTAGTTACTTATTTCACAAACCTACAAAGAGGATTATTGGATTCTAAGGATATTATTTATTATTTATCTATGATTTTATTTTCTTTATACACAACACAGACAATATTACAAAATAAAATGAGGAATATATAATGTTTAAATTAATAACAAACACAAGTTCGACATATTTCTCTATATTTATAGCAGGTCTTATATTAATAGCAGTAAACTTTATTGGCTCTTTTTGTTCCGTAAAATATGATGTAACAGCTGAACAACTTTTTACTTTATCTGATAATACAACAGAAGCTTTGAAAAAGTTAGATAAACAAGTTAATATTAGATTTTATTATTCAAAAGACTTAGAGGAAAACACTCAATATCAAAAGACTTTTGCAAAACATATATCTAGTTTATTGTCGGAGATTGAACGAATTAGTAATGGCAATATTAGAGTAGAAAAATTAAATCCATCAGAAAGTTTATCTATAGTTAGTGCCGCAGAATTAGATGGAGTTGAAGGAGTTCAACTTGCGAGTGGAAGTAAGCAGTTTTTTGGTTTAGCTTTTTCTTATTTGGACAAAACAGAATCTATTCAGCGTTTAACCTCATTAGATGAAAAGAATATTGAATATCAAATAATACGCAATATTATAAAAATAATTAAAATCAAAAAGAAGGTTATTGGAGTGATTAGTCCTTTACCTGTATTAGGTGTAAATCCTACAGCAAAACTTGTTAAAGCTGGGAATTATGAAATTTTCAAACCTTGGGTTGCTTTTAATGAACTCAAGGAAGACTTTATTTTAAAAAAACTTCCTATAGATATTAATAAAATAGAAGGAGTTGATGCATTAGCTATTATTCACCCTGTTGGACTTTCACCTAAAACAAAATTTTTGATAGATCAGTATATTTTAAAAGGTGGAAAAGTCTTTATTGCATTAGACCCATTCTCTTTTAATTTAACTAAAGTTGCAAAAAAGAATAAAGCTTATGAAGTAATGACAAAATCTACGCTTCCTGCAATGTTAAATAACTGGGGAATTACACTTGATACAAAAGCTGTGTTAGCAGATACACAATATGCAACAACTATCAAAAAAGTCTCAGATATAAGAACTTATATAAATGTTCCAGTTTTTAAGGACAAAGCTTTTAATCAAAAGTCGCCTATAACAAGCACTTTGAATAAAGTTAATTTTATTTATCCAGGTGGTTTTGTTTTAAAACCAAAAAATGGAGTGATAAAATCTATTTTAATTACAAGCACAAAGGATTCTTCATTAATTAACAATAAAATTGCAGAGACTGCAACAAGTGCTTTCACTAGCTTTAAAGCCGATAAATTATCTTATCCTGTTGCTATCAAAATATCAGGAAAATGGAAAACTGCTTATCCTAATTATGTTGGAGAAGACAAAGTTAATTCTTTAACTGAATCTGCTAAGGAAGGGACAATTATTTTAGTTTCTGATACAGATTTTATGGAAAATCAATATACTGTAATTCAGCAGGAAAATGCCTATGGTGCGAAGTATAATATCCCTAGAAACGACAATATAAATTTTTTACATAATATATTTGACAATCTTTGCGGAGATGAAAATTTAACAAAAATTAGGTCTAGACAAGCATTGTCAAAGCCTTTTAGCGTTTTGGAAAAGATAGAAAGAGATGCTCAAAGTAAATTCAAAGATGAAATGACCCAATTACAAGAGGAACTTTTACTTGCACAAAAGAAAATTCAAGATTTACAAGCATTAAAAGATAAAGATAACCAAACTGTTTTAAGTCCTGATCAAAAACGAGAATTAGAAATATTCAAAAGAAAACAACAAGTTGCAATGAAAAAAGTTGAAAAGTATAAAAAAACATATCAAGATGCTATAGATAAAATAGTGAATAAATTAAAGTTAATTAATATATTTGCCATGCCAATTTTTGTTATTATTATAGGTTTAATTATTGCACTAATCGCAAGGAAACGCCAAAACAAAAAACTTTCGGAAAGAGTTGAATTTAAAGATAATAAGAAAAATAATAAAGTATTAATGTATTCTTCGTTAATTGCAGTAGTTTTAATAGGCTTATCTTGTTATATTTATTATTCTGATTTATCTACTTGGGATAATAAATCAGAAAGAGGAGTTTTTCTATTTGAAAACTTAGATGTAAATAGTGTGGGTAAAATTGAAATAATAACAGAAAAAAAAGACTTTATTATGGCAAAAGAGTCAGGTAAATGGTTACTGAAAAGTTTATATGATTATCCTGCTGATTTCAAACAAATATCTGAGTTATTACTTTTATTAAGTGATATAAAGGTAATACATTCTATTAATATTGCTAAGGAAAACTTATCTGAACTCTATTTGGATAAAAATGGCCCAACAGGAACTCAACCAGTAGAACTAAAAATATTTGATAATAATAATAAATTAATCAATTCTATTTTATTAGGAAAATACCATATTGCTAAAATATTATCAGAAGACAATCCGTTTATGAAAAAAGATTTTGATGGTCGTTATGTTAAAAAATCAGATAAAGTTTTTTTATTAGATAATACATTGATGCGTGTAAATCCAGTTGTTGCAATTTGGATGATGAAAAATTTTGTAAAGTTTTCAGTTGCTAGAGAAGTTTCATATAGAACAATGACATCTAATGACAAATGGAACTTATATAGAACAGCAACAAAAATCCCTTTTGAAGCACAAGATATGAAGGATAATGAATATATTGATTATAAAGTTTTAAATACTATAATGAAAGAATTATATGAGATTGCAATTATAGATGTATTGCCTCTATCAAGCTTTAAGTTTGCAACTAAAGTGAAAGCAATGATAGCTTTTCATAACTTCAGAGGGTTTGCATATTACATTAAAATTATAGAAAATGAAGAGAAATTCTATGTAAAACTTGATGTATTATACACTCCAGAAAGTAAAGATAATTTATCTAAAGAGGATAAAAAAAGAGTATCTAATTTAAAAAAACAATATGAAGATGAACAATTTTTTACAAAATGGTTATTTGAAATAGATAAAGAAAGTGCCAAAACATTAATGCAATCAAGAAGTGCTTTAATAAAACTAAAGCCTAAAGAAAAATCAAGTCAAAAGTAGAAGTATATACTTTAAATGGGAAGAAAATTCACTTTTTAAAATGATGATGGTGAAGATATTTTAATTTTTATAACTCTTTGGCTAGTTGTCGCTAACCAAAAGTTATAAAGATTGAAATATCAAAATCAGGGCGTTTTAAAAAGTGAAATTTTCAACCGTTTAAAGTATAAAACTAAAGTAAAGCAGACATCCCTGCCTGCTAGCGATGTTTGCGTAGCAAATGAAGGCTAGTTTCAGATTGCACTTAAAAACTACTTTACACTTTAGTCTCTAAACACACGAGCCGTAAGCAAGGAAAATAGAAATCACTGGATTTTTAG
>JAOZMT010000258.1 GCA_029934175.1 Victivallales bacterium
ATAAAAAGTAATATTAGAATTAAAAAGAGACATCCAATAATTATTGTTTTCTTCATATATTTTGAACTTCAAATAATTTATTTTCATTGTTATGATATTTTTTATTTATTTTATCAAATACCTTTTGACCCGAAATCGCTTTAACAATTCCCTTTTTGAACTCTTTCAATCTAATTTCAGATTCTTCAATCCACGCTTTTTCAATCGTTGAGTTAATAGGAATCATATCAATTATTTATTTTCTAATAAATATTTTTCAGCTTCAATAGACCATAACCCATTATGTTTTTCAGTAATATCTGCGAGTTGTGCAAATAATTCATCTGTTTTTCCTAATTCTTTAAGATCATCAATTGCAACTAAAGGCATTTCAATTCCAGTATATACTAATTTTTTACCGCCAGGTATTTTAGGTAAATTTAAAGTAGTCTCAATTACACTGTCAATACCACCAATATGAGTAATCATTGTAGCTGGGTTTATTAAACCTTTTTCCATCATTGATAATGATTCTATCATATCATCTGTATTTCCACCAGAAGTTCCAACTATATGTGTTGATGCATAATGAACATTGTAGAAATTGAAGTTTGCTGAAAATTCAGTATTTGTTGGTCCTGCAAAAAAGTTTAAACAGCCATCACGACCTAAAATTTTATCGCCTTGTTCAACTACAGGTGCAACTGGAGCAAATACAAAAACATCATCAAATCCTTCTTTATCTTTAGTTAAAGATTTTAAATATTCTTCAACATTATCAATATTTTTTGTATTAACATATTTTAAATCAATGCCATTTTTCTTAGCTTCTTCAACTGTATAAATTGAAGCAGCTCTTTCTAATCTAGCATCATCAATATCTGTAACAACTAATAAACCAGGTTTTCTATCGCAATGAATAGCGTAATCAATAGCACCTAATCCCATCGGACCAACTCCTGCTAAAATTGCAGTTGAACCGCCTTCGACAATTCCCATTGTATGAACATAACTTCCTGGAGTAGTATGATAATTTGCATGAAACGCACCAACAATACACGACATAGGTTCTGCTAAAGAACCACCAAAATAATCATCGCCTTTGTAAGTTAATAAACAATTACACAACATAACTTCTTGAGATAAGATAACATAAGTTGCATCTCCCCCCATATATTGAAAAGAATAACCAGGAGCATCTAAAGAACCTTTGTAATTCATTGCAGGTTGTATTGAAAATTTATCACCAGCATTAAAATCTTGTTTCCATTTACTACCAACTTCAACTATTTCTCCACAAAATTCATGACCAATTATGACAGGATTCTCATTAATATCATTTGGAACTCGTTTATGATCAGAACCCTGAACGGCAGCTTTATATGATGACATACAAAGACTATCTGAGATTACCTTTGCTAATATTTCATCATCTTTTATTTGTGGAAGTTCATATTCTTCTAATCTTAAATCACTTTTACCGTAAAGTCTAACTGCTTTTGTTTTCATAAAATTACCTTTTTTAATTATTAATAAATGTTTACTCTACTTAAATTTAATACTTTATAGAGAAAAATCAAATTTTTTCACTATATTTTCATCTAAATCTTTTGTTATTTTATCAATATGATATCTATCAGCGACTTCTCTCGCTGTAGTTTTCACATCTAACCATATTGATTTCTGCGACTTATGCAGATTTGTTAATCTTTCAATTTTTTTAGCTAAATGCATTGAAGAACCATCGTAAAAATATTCTTCTATTATATTATTTTCATTATCAACAAATATTTCTGGATATGCAAGTCTTTTTGGTAATAATGGAAATGCTCCTCTTGCACTTGCTTCTAAAACACTTATTCCGAAAAATTCGTGAATTGCTGTTGATATAAAAATATCACTATTTTCAAGAATTTTATAATAATCATCTGCACACTTCGCAAATCCCCAGTTATCAATATTTTCTTTAAATTCTTCATATCCATAATCAAAAATCTCTGGATACCTTTTTGGTCGTTCACCTAAAACATTTAATCTAAAATTAACTTTTTTTTCTTTTAAATATTTTAAGGCACGAAATAAACATTGAGGATTTTTATCAAATTCCCATCTACTAGCCCATGTTAAAGTAAGAATTTTATTATCTTTGCGATTTGTGCAATTTTGATTAGTATTTTTTATTCCTAAAGGATGAATTGTTGATTTTCGTCTAATAATTTCTAATTCTTCATCAAAATTATTTGGTTGTGGCATACCTTTAAAATATTTTGGAAGTTTATCTAAAAAAGAATTCATATTGTATTTTGAATTAAACCATACAAAATCCGCAGCAAGAGCTGTTGTAAAATTTGATAAGATTAAGTCCTTGTTGCGTTTATCTTCTTTTGCTAAAGGATAAGCAACTTGATTTTCATGAAAATAGACGATTGTTTTTAACTTTCTCATTTCTAGTGGAAGTAATCCTATAAATTCAGCTAAATTTAACATATCAGAACAAAAAATAATATCCCACGATTCACCTTCTTTTACTAATTTTTTTACATCATTAGCAAATGATATTGCAGAATGCCGCATCCGCCACATCCAAGCTTTATCTGATAAAGTTAATAAAGTCCATTTATGTTCACTTCTTGAAATCCAATCATCTAAAAAGTGCTTATGACTGCCTCCATAAAAAGGTTCGAGAGCTAAAATTTTCATATTCTATTTAAAATAATATAATTAGTTTTTCCAAAGCTTCTCATTTGTGTAGGTTTCCAATATTTAGAAACACATATAAAACTTTCACCTTTTCTATCAGGTAATTCCCAATATAAAGATGAATTTTTTGCGAATTGTGCAAAATCTTCATCTTCGGCGATAATTTCAAAACACTTTTTTGATATAGGATAAGGAGGGTCACAAAAGATATATTTAGGTTTAAAATTATATAAATTATTTAACCATCTTTTTATATTTAGTGCATCGCTGCAATATGTTTGATACTTACAATCAGAATTATATGCTGAAACTTTTTTGATATTTTTTTTAATAAAACTACAATGCTTAGGTTCTTTTTCAACAAATACAATATGACTAGCACCACGGCTAGCTGCTTCTAAGCCAAGAGAACCTACGCCTGAAAATAAATCTAAAATTTGCACATCTCGCAAATCGCCAAGACTATCAAACATAGCTTTTCTTGCACGAACTGATGTTGGTCGCACAGCATCTCCGTTTGGAATATCTAATTTTACACCTTTTGCATAACCCGCAATAATATTTAAAGAATTATTCATAATTAAATCGAAGATTGTCTGGAAAAATTAACAATTTTATTTGCTTTGCCAGTTTCATGATTAAAAGAAATGACACAAGCATCAAGTCTAATATTTTTTTCAATAACAGCAAATCGTTTAGGCATACCTGTAGTAAATTTTTCAATAACCGCATTTTTATTTCTACCTAAAACAGAATGTTCAGCACCAACCATACCTACATCACACATAAAAGCAGTGCCATTAGGTAAAACTTTAGCATCAGCGGTTTGAACATGTGTATGCGTTCCTATAACTCCTGTAACTTTGCCATCTAAATAATACGCCATTCCAATTTTTTCACTTGTCGCTTCTGCATGAAAATCTACAAAAATATTTTTTACGCTATTTGGAATTTCTGCAAGAATATCATCTATCACTTCAAATGGTGAATGTGCGATTTCTTTCATAAAAACTTGTCCTTGTAAATTTACTACAGCAATATCACCTTGTGATGTTTTAACAATAGTAAATCCTTTCCCAGGTTGTGTTTTACTAAAATTTGCAGGTCGAATTAAATGTTCTAAAGAATCTATTTCGGTAGCAAATTCTTTTTGATCCCATGTATGGTCGCCCATAGTTATGACATCTGCACTTTCAAATAAAGTATTTGCACATTTCGCAGTCATTCCACCACCACCAGCGGTGTTTTCTCCATTTACAATAACAAAATCACAATCAAATTCTTTTTTTAAAATAGGAACTAATTCAGCGACAGCTTTTCTACCGCCTTTTCCAACAACATCTCCTATAAATAATACATTCATTTTGTCTCCTTTTTAATTTCAATCATTTTATTGCTAACTAAGGCTTTTCTTCCAATAAACGCCATTCCTAGTGATTCTATTTCTTTTATACCTTTATCCATTAATTTAGTTGCATATTTTTTATTTTCAATTTGATTTAAAGCATCATTGACAGCAGTTTCTAATGTGTCATCTTCATCTGCGATTTTTAATTCAATAATAAATGCACATTTCGCAATATCTCGTGGTTCTAAAATAATGTCAAAACGACCTTCA
>JAOZMT010000259.1 GCA_029934175.1 Victivallales bacterium
AATCTACTTTTTGTAAAACTATATTTTTTTGTGCTTCGCACACGCCAGGCAAGATATCTGCGTTACTTTTTGCTTCGCAAGTTTTTTTGCTTGTTATCTCTAAAATCGAATCCCGAAATGTTACATTCCTAAATATAAAACAGTATTTTAAAATGGTGGCTTTGATTGGAATGACATTTCTTCTTTTTTTGTTGGATGTATAAATGATAATTTTCCTGCATGAAGAGCAATACTTTTATTTTGAAATTTAATCTTTGAACCATATCTAAAATCTCCTAAAAGAGAATGATTTATATAAGCAAACTGAACTCTTATTTGATGATGCCGTCCAGTTTTCAAGTCAATTTCAACTAAAGTTGTATTATCTTTAAATTTTAATGGTTTGTATGATAGGACAGCTTCTTTTCCACTATTTTTATCTTTTGTTATGAAACTTGTAGCATCTTTTCTATAAATATAATTTTCCAAAACCCCACTCTTTTCTAACTTGCCTTGAAGAATTGCATAATATGTTTTTTTAAAGTTTTTATTTCTTATTTCTTCTGATAATCGCTTTGCAGCTTTTGAAGTCTTTGCAAAAACAATTATACCTGAAACTGGACGATCTAAACGATGAACGATTCCCAAAAAGACATTTCCAGGTTTTTTATATTTTACTTTAATATATTCTTTACACATATCAAATAAGGACTCATCTTGTGAACTATCAGGTTGAACAGGAATACAAGCTGGCTTATTTATGACTAAAAGATGATTATCTTCAAAGATAATATTATTTGATATATCCATTATTTGTTCTGATTAATAATTAAGTTGCACAAATCACAATTTTCAGGTAATAAATTCATTCTAAAATCCTCTTCAACTCCATAAAAGTTTCATCCCAAGAATCTATCCCAAATAAATCTTGTATTAGAAAATTCTCCATTGCATCTCTTTTTTCGACAGCTTTATCTATCAATGGATTACTTCCTATTTGGTATGCTCCTATATTTATCATATCCTCAGCTTTGTTATAAGCTGATAATAGTTTACGCATCTCTTGTGCTAATTTAACATGCTCTGGTGTTGCAACGCTATTCATTACCCTACTAACACTCTCTAATACATCTACAGCTGGATAATGCCCCTGTGCTGCTAATGCTCTTGATAATACTAAATGCCCATCCAAAATTCCACGGGTTGTATCTGCGATAGGGTCATTCATATCATCACCTTCAACTAATACAGTAAAAAAACCAGTGATACTACCACGACTACTAGTCCCTGCCCTCTCCAATAATGCAGGTAGCATTGTAAAAACAGAAGGTGGATACCCTTTTGTAGCAGGAGGTTCTCCAATAGCTAAACCAATCTCTCGTTGTGCCATAGCATACCTAGTTACAGAATCCATCATAAACATAACATTTTTCCCCTGTTCTCTAAAATATTCAGCTATAGCCATTGCTGTTTCAGCTCCTTTAACTCGTTGTAGAGGAGATTTATCAGAAGTTGAAACAATTAAAATAGATCTTTTCAACCCTTCCTCACCTAAAGATTCTTCAATAAAATCTAGAACTTCTTTTCCTCGTTCTCCAATGAGTGCAATAACATTTATATCTGCTGATGAATTTCTTGCAATCATTCCAAGCAATGAGCTTTTACCTACACCACTTCCAGCAAAAATCCCCATTCGTTGACCATTCCCACACATCATTGCAGAATCAACACTATGAATTCCTGTTAAAAATGGCTCTTTTATTCGCTTTCTAAACATTGCATTTGGTGCGGCTCTTTTTATTTTCCATTTTTGTTCTGATACAATAGGTTCGCCACCATCTATTGGACGACCAATACCATCCAAAACTCTACCAAGCATTGATTCTCCAACTGGAACTGTAAAGCCTTCATTTACTAAATGAACTTTGTCGCCATTTCTGACTCCTTCTATCCCTTCTAATGGGAATAATAAGATTCTATCATCTTTAAAGCCTACAACTTCAGCAAAATATTCTTTTCCTAATTCAATTGATGATTTTATTGACACAATATCACCTATTGATGATATTGGTCCTGCTGATTCTATTGTTAAGCCAACTATTTTTGTGATACTTCCCACTGATTTAAATGATTTTAAATTACTATTCATCAAGCTAGAAGTAGAATTTTGTATATTTGGATTGTTAATCATTTGATTCTTGTTGGTCAAGCAATGCATTATTTAATGACTCTTGAAGAGTATCTAACCTGCCAGATAAAGTTGCATCGATAATTCCTTGAGATGAATCTATAAAAGCTTCGCCGAACAATAAAGAATTATCAACAACGAATTCCGCACCAGATGGTAAACGAAATAAATTATTATCTTGCAAATATTGAACAACAGTAGAATTTAAATGAATTTTAACATTTGAACTATTCATAACAGGTCCTAGCATATCCTCAATAATATTTCCAACAATATCCTTGTCATTGATATCACGCATTAAAATAACCTTAGATATTTCAAAAGACAAATCACTTATTTCTTGCTTAATTTGTTTTTCTAGTTCCTCAAAATAATTATTCAAACTAGAAATTAGAGTTGACAAAAGATCTTTTTTCTCATTCTCCAACGCTGCGATTTGTGCATTTAATTTCTGTTGACACTCATCCCAGCCTCTTTGATATTCTTGTTGTAGTTTGATTGCCTCTTTTTCAGCAGCATCATTATCTGCGACTTGTGCAGTAGGCATTTCAACAGGAGAAGAGCTTACTGTGACATTATTTGATGCAGACACAAACTTCATTTTATTTGAAAATTGCACAGAATTAGACATAAACATCACCATCATCTCCACTTGATAACTCAATTTCTCCACCAGCTTCAAGACCTCGTATAATACCTACAATACCTTTTCTTTCTGCTTCTATTTCACTCTTCTTAATCTTACCCATCATCTCAATTTCTTCCATCATGTTTTCTCTTGCTCTTTTTGATAGATTTCCTGCGAATTTTTCAAAAAGTTCCTCAGATGCACCACGAAGCGCAAGTATTAATTTTTCCATTGGAGCTTCACGCAGTATTTTTTGAATATCTGCATCTGTCAACTTGACGATATCATCAAATGTAAACATTAAATCACGAATTTTATCTGCCAAGTCAGCAGATTCATTTTGCACAGCTTCCATCAAATTATCTTCAGTTTCTTTGTCAATACTTTGGAATATTTCAGCAACAAGTTCAGGTCCTCCAAGCATACTTTTTTCTTCTTCTTCACTTGTCGATAATGATGAAGTTACTTTATTAACAAAAACCTCTTCAATTCTTTCAATTATTTCATTATCTGTTTCACTATTTTGAGCGAGTCTCATTACAACATCTTCTCGTTTTTCTTCATCTAAAAAACTTAAAACATCTGCAGTTTTTTTAGGAGTGAAGAAACTTAAAATAATTGCGGATGTTGAAGGTTGTTCATCTGATAAGATAGTAGCTAAGTCCTGACCTGCAACATGTTGAATAGTTGAAAATGGTTTAGGTTTTCTAGGTTGAGCTCGTTCTAACATTTTTAATGCTTCTGATTCCCCTATTGCTCCAACTAAAATTTCTTTTGCCGCATTTTCTCCACCAGTTGGATCTATGCCAGATACTAATTTATCTGCTATTTCTTGATAAACCTCATCTTTAACCTCTTTTTCAACAGATCCTAAACTACGAATTTCAGCCGTCAAAACCTCCATCGTTTTAGGTGAAAAATATTTCATTATTCCGATAGCTTTTTCTCTCGGAACGCTAGTGAAAAATATTGCTAACTTCCTTGATGTTCTCATTTTTACAGCCATATAAAATCTCCTAATTTGATTATGTGAATTCCAATAAAATTCTTAAATATAAAGTTCTTAAAATTCAACGCATTTTCTGTGCCAAATACCTATTTTCTATATAATACCCTTCTTAAACATTTTCAATATACTTCCTTTTGATAAATTTACAACCGTGAATAAATAAATTATTTTAAAAAACAGATTTTTTATATTGAAATGATGGCTAGTTTCAGATGAACTTTACACTTTCAATTACAAATAGTCGAAAAAATAGTCAGAGTCCCGACTTTAGGGGCTGTCGATTTAATCTAACAATCTCCTAAACACTTGCTAACAAACATAGTGCAACCCTTTCAGGGTTGTAGTTTTGTTGTTAGTCTCCGTAGGTTAAAACGGACAGCTATTCATGTTTAACCTCTTCGAGGTTATTTCTTTAACTACCCCGAATGGGGTCTAACTTGAATAGCCACGGGTTTTAACCCGTGGGAAATCACCACACATCACAACCCC
>JAOZMT010000260.1 GCA_029934175.1 Victivallales bacterium
CTGTCCGTTTTAATCTACGGAGACTAACAACAAAACTACAATCCTGAAAGGGTTGCACTATGTTTGTTAACAAATGTTTAGGAGATTGTTAGATTAAATCGACAGCCTCTAAAGTCGGTACTCTGACTATTTTTTTTGACTATTTGTAATTGAAAGTTTAAAGTTCATTTGAAACTAGCCAAAATCATTAAGACAAGTTAAGGTTTCTCCCTTTTTGAAGCTCAATTTTTGGGCTCGGTTGCTGTCTGAAAAAGTCATATTCTTTGGACGAAATTAAGAACAAGCTCGAGAAATTATGCTAATCCTAAAAGTCTTGTTATCCTGTTAAAATAATGGGTGGCATTAAGAATAACTCCAAAAAAATTATAATTTAGATTAAAATAAAAGCTTAAAATATTTGATTTTTATAATTATATAGTCTATATTAAGTAAGACTTGAATCTGTAAAAAACTTATGAATTTAGGTATAAAATAAAATGGAGAAGTATGGAACATATAAATATAAATGAAGATGAAATCAGAGAGTTATTAGCAAACAAAAGTTATGAAGAAATTCGTAAGGTTTTGGGAACACTTGACCCAGCCGATATTGCAGATACTTTTGAAGAGTTAGATAGTATTGAACAGAAACAACTGTTTATTATTCTAGATGAGGATGTATCATCTGAAATCTTATCTGAAATTTCTTCAGAAGATATAGATGATATTGTCGATGTTATATCCCCTGAAAAGCTTGCAGCAATCTTGGAAGATATGGCACAAGATGATGCAGCAGATATATACAAGCACTTAAACCCTGATAAAGTTGCATCTATAAATATTTGTTTAGATAGAGAAACTCAACAAAAATTAAGGGTATTGGCAGGTTATGAAGATGATTCTGCTGGTGGGTTAATGACTCCAGAATTTTGTGCAGTGTCTAGTCAAACAACTGTTCAAAAAGCAATTTCTTTTATTGCTGAAGGAGAATTTACTGACCCTATTTCAATGATTTTTATTGTAGATAAATCCAAAATTTTAGTTGGTTGTATATGGATATCAGATTTATTAACTAAAAAGAAATCATCATCGATGGAAGAAGTTATGGATCAAAATATTATATATTCTGAAGTTGATGAGGATCAGGAAGATATTGCACGAAGATTTAGGAAATATGATTTATATGCAATGCCAGTTGTAAATTCAAATAAAGAACTTGTTGGTAGAATTACAGTGGATGATGTAGTTGATGTGATTTATGAGGAAGCAAATGAAGATTATGGTCATATGGCTGGAGCACCCGATATTGAAAGGCATGAAGAATCTCCATTGCAAATTGTCAGATTACGCTTACCTTGGCTTTTAATAACAATGTTTGCAGGATTAATAATCAGTGTAATTGTTCATGAAATTGCAAACCTTGGAAATGCTGAAAGTTTAGCAATATTTGTTCCTGCAATTATGGCAATGGGAGGCAATACAGGAATGCAATCTTCTGCTGTTGCAATTAGGAGAATAGCTTTAGAAAATAGTGCTTTTGATAAATTGTTAAACTTATTTTTTAGAGAACTTTCTGTAGGGGTTTTGATGGGATTAGTGTGTGGTATTTCAACTGGAGTAATAGTTTATTTTTCAGTTACATATTTTGGAGCAGATACAACTCAAACACCATTTAAATTATCTAGTATAGTAGGAGTCTCAATGTGTGTTGCAATGACATTTGCAGCTGCCGCAGGAGCTATTATACCAATATTATTACATCGCTTCAAAATAGACCCAGCCGTTGCATCTGGACCATTTATAACAACGGGTAATGATGTAGCAGCATCATTAATTTATTTTATTATGTGTATGTCATTATTAGGTTAAAACTATGATTTATAAAGAAAATAAAATAAAACCTATTTATGGTTATTTTTTTATGACAATATCGTTTTTAATTCTATTTTCACCTTGGCAAATAGGAAGTAAAGAATTGTATAGAGAAGAGGGGCTGTATGCTGCAATGGTTTCAGATATTGCAAACTCTTCATATTTCACAATTCATGGACATCTTACATCAATACAGCCATTATTTGCACATATCGCAGAAATTTTGACAATATGTGGCTTGCCTATAGAATTTGCAATGCGTTCTATAGGACTTTTTGCTATTATACTCTTAAGTTCATTAGCATTCTTCGCAACATCTAGAAGTGCTGAAGATAAAAATACAGGATATATTGCAGCTTGTATAACATTTTCCTCATTTATAATTTTATTAAAAAGTTTACATGGTGGAATCTTTTTTGCAGGAAGTTTTTTCATTGCATTAGGCTGGTTTTTATGGTTTCGTTTTGCTATTCAAACAAAATCTTGGAGATATGCGTGGTCGTTTAGTATATTATCTGCTTTTATAGCTTTCTTATTTTTGGGATATTCTGCTTGTTTCTACTTCTTTTTCCCCTTGCTATTTATGCGACGACCATTGACTATTTGGAAACGACTTAACTCTTTATCATTTTATATTCCTGCGTTTATATTATTGACAATACTTTTCCTGTGGTTATGTTTTACTTGGAATGCTATTGGTATATCCTCAAACACACCGACTATCGGAGATAGCTTTCTTCTAACTTATTTGATTCATCTAATAAAATTTCCATTTGAGATAATTTTGAAACTAATGCCTTGGTCATTGATAGGTTGGGTGCCATTTTGTGTAAAATTTCAAAATATGGATAAACGCCCTATTATTAGTAGATATTTACGAATTATTTTCACATCTCTATTTTTCTGGTTTTGGTTAAATCCTTTCGTTGATAGCGATTATTATATCTTATTAATAACGCCTTTTTCAATAATGGTTGCTATAAATTATGATATTGTCATTAGAAAATATGGTCATAATTTATTTAAGGTTATAAAATATTTATCTATAATAATTTTTGTTTTATCTTTCATCAGTTTTATATTTTTCATTACCCCAATATCTTTTTTAACCTATATTGCAGATAATTTTTCAGAAAATATATCAAAAGGAATCGCATTTAAAAATGAATATTTGATATCTTCAATCATCAAAATATTACTTTCTATGATAATATCCCTGTATATTTATTTTTATAAAAAATTTAAAGATAGAAATATTTGGACACATCTAACCTTGTTATCAATGTCCTTTATTTTAATTTTTTGGGCTATTAAAATTCCTTATGAATCACAAGTTACATATAAAAAAGATTGTGCAGAAGAAATTAAAGCATTATTAAAAGAGAAGGCAAATAATATTAAAGCTAATGTAATTTATAAAAAAGCATCTTTAAATCTTTATGGAACCGCATATTATAGTGGTTTTTATTTTATTCGAATAGATGATTTAAAAAAACTACCTAAAGAAGAGAACATCATATATTTAACAAATAGTGCACCTACAAGTGAACGGAAGTGGAGCAAATTAGGAAATGTATTATATAAAAAACATAAATTATCATTATGGCTAGGAGAATAAACTTATGAGTTTTTACAAAAGTATAGCTAACTATTATAATTATATTTTCCCTCCAAATCAATTGCAGGCTGAATTTATAAAATCATCATTACCTGTTGAACAATGCAATAATGTATTAGACATAGGCTGTGGAACTGGGAATTTGTCTTTTCAGATTGCACAGTTCGCAAAAAATGTAGCTGGCATTGATTTGGACTCTGAAATGTTATCTATTGCAAATGATATAAATAAAAAAGAAAATAAACAAATTAAGTTTTATAATATGAATATGTTAGATATTAAAAATAATTTTGATAAAGATCAATTTGACTTAATCGCTTCCTTTGGAAATACTTTAGTTCATTTAAATAATATAGACGAGGTCTGTGATTTTTTTGAACAAACTAAATATATTTTAAAGCCTAATGGTAAGTTATTATTGCAAATTATTAATTATGATCGTATAATTGAAAATAAAATTGATTATTTACCTACAATAGAGAATGAGTATATAAAATTTCAGCGTGATTATATTTATCATAAGCAAATAAGGAAAATAGATTTTAATACAACCTTAACGGTAAAAAAGGATGATTTAATAATAAAAAATAGTGTTTCTCTTTTTCCTATTTTAAAAGAGGAAATAACAACTATTTTACTAAATTGTGGTTATCATAAAATAAAAATTTATAGCAATTTTAAAAGGAAAGAGCATTCAACAGAAAGTATTCCGACCATTATAGAGGCTACAAAGTGAATAACTATACTGTGAACGGTTGAAAAATATACTTTTTGAACCGTTCACAGTATAACAACGAAATTAAAGATTACGACTCATAAAAAAA
>JAOZMT010000261.1 GCA_029934175.1 Victivallales bacterium
TTTTCAAAATATTTATTTCTTTTAATTCTGCCGTGATTTTTATTTTGCCAGGAGTTCTAATTACAAAATATCCTCCTATAAGCAAAAATAAAACAATTAAAAAAGCAATTCCACCCCATAATTTTTTAATTTTAGATTTTAATGTAGTCTTTGAATTTTTCAAAATAATAGATTGCGTTTTTTCATTAAAAGCTTCTTTATAAATATCCTTATAACTATCTTGAATTTCATCTAATTCCATTCTATTTTTTCCATTCATATTCTTATCCTTTGTTAAAAACCTGCAATAACATATTGCTCTTTTTCTTGCTCACATAAAAATCTAAAATTTACACAATTACTATCTTTTATAATTCTACAACTCACATAAAAAGCATTTTTTTTACTGGAGTTTTTGAATATTTTTATAATTTGTGCATCTTCAAAATTTTCAAAATGAAATAACCTATCAATAGCCATAAAACGATATTCTGGAGACATTGTTGAACTCCAGTTTAAATCTTTTAGTTTTCCTTGCTGAATTAATCCAAATGTTTGATTTATAAAAATTTCTAATTTATCAAAATCTTTTCCTTTTGAAACAGATACAAGTTTATCTCCAAATTTTTCAAAAGACATTTTTCCTACAGATAAAATAGCGAAAGCCAAAATAAAATAAAGAGGGATAGCAAAAGCAGATGTATAAATAGATGTTTTTGCGATTCGTGCAGATTTTTTCTGAATATTTAATTGTTCATTTCGCTTTTTCCAAACTCTAATTTTTTCTAAATAAAGTCTATCTTTTGCTAAATTTACAAAAGTATTTCTTAAACCAGCACCTTGCATTTCTGAAAGAGGATGTATTTTACTGTCAATTAACTCTTCTATGCATTGATTATCTATAAATTCATTATCTTTTATTTCATAAACTGTTGTATTTACAGCCAAATTGTGAGATGCAATTTGACCGTAAATATTTTCTTCAAGTTTTTGATTAATAAACATCGAATAAGCTATTGTCCTCTGGTCCAAATAATCCTAACCCAGCCTTTGCACGATCTGGATCATCAGTTCCACCCCAAGCCCATGAAAATGCAAGGTGTTCTTGTGTTACATGTCCGTCAGCCCAAGTAACATTTGCAGTTTTTCCATTATGTCTAAAGTGCATTACTCCATAATTTTTTGTCCCTGAATGATTTGGATTTGTTAATTCTTCTGGAGTTCGACCAAAAATAGATATTGGAGGCAATAAATCTGTTTTAACTTCAAGCTTTGTTGTTCCCCAAGCAAAATTTGCACTATCAGCAAACATAACAGTTGAACTAGGATTTGCGACTCGTGCAGCACCACCATTATCCCAACAAGAAGCATTTCCAGCACTTCCTCCATATCCTTCACTATACGCAGTGCTTCCAATTCCATAAGAATTATAGCCATAACCTCCTGCTCCTCCATTCATTCCAGATCCTTCGACAATGCTTCTTGCGGATTCACAAACAAGCATTTCTCCCTTTGTCCCAATAAATTCTGTGAGCGGACTTTTAGAAGTATCCCAATCATCAGATGAAGTTTCACGATAGCCAAACCAATGTTGTCCAGCACTCCATGGCGTTCCACTTGAATGAGTTCCGTTACGCCCAGGAACAAATCGACCATAAGCACTGGCATACAAAGTATTTGCCAATCCAAGTTGTTTTAGATTATTAATACAAACAGCTTTACGACCTTCATCTTTAGCTTTTCCCAGTGATGGCAATAGCATTCCTGCTAATAGTGTGATAATTGCAATTACGACTAATAATTCAATTAAAGTGAATTTTTTCGACTGAAGCATATTATTATGCTTCCCTATAAATAAATTTTTTTGCGACATTTTTTCTCCTTGTGTTATGTCTGCGCATAAAAAACGACCGATATTCTGCATAAGAATAACGGCCGTTAAAATATCTATAGAGATTTAACTTAGTTACATTCCTCTGCGAGAATATCACAATATATTTTAAAAGAAGTCTGACTTTAACAGTGGCGCGACCGCTCCGAATTTCACGGATTTTCTTTTAAGATTTTATTAACTTACACAATTTAATTAAAATTGCAAGTTTTATTGAAAGATATTATATTTTATTTTTTTATTTAGGTAATATTATAAATTTTTCATTCTTGGATTTGATTATTTCAACTTCACATTTATAAACTTTTTCAATAACTTTTTTCTGTAAAATATCCTTAGAAGAACCATCTTTGACTATATTACCATTATCAATTAAAATGATTCTATTTACATAATTAGCTAAGAGTTGGATATCATGTGATATAATAACAATTGAAATATTCTTGTAAGTTTGAAGATAATTTAATTTTTTCATTAGAGAAACAGCATGTCCCATATCAAGTTGAGAAGTTGGTTCATCTAATAATAAGATTTTAGGTTCTTGTGCGAGTGCTGCTGCTATAATGCTCCTTTGTTTTTCGCCTCCACTTAAATTACTGAAAATAGAGTTCGCTAAATTATTTATATCTAACTCTTTTAAAACATCATCTATCTTATCGTTATCTTTTTTAGATAAATTTACAAATTTAGAGATCTTTGTATATCGTCCCATTTCGACAATTTCTCTAACAGTGTAAGGCATTGTAGTGAAAATATTTTGTGGCACTGTTCCTATAATATTTGCTCGTTCTAAATCTGCGATATGTGCAATATTCTTACCTAAAATCCTTACTGTCCCAGACTGAGCTTTCAAATAACCGCTTAATATTTTTAAAATAGTTGATTTACCAGCTCCATTAGGTCCAATTATTCCAACAATTTCGCCCTCGTCAATAGATATATTAAAATTTTTTAGTAATAGTTCTTTCTTATATCCAAAATTTATATTTTCTGCTTTTATAATATTCATATTTTTTTTCTTCTGTTTAATAACCAAATGAAGAATGGACCTCCTAATGATGAAGTTATAACTCCAACAGGTAGTTCTTGTGGATAAATAATTGTTCGTGAAAAAGTATCACATATAATCAAAAATGCTCCTCCCATAAAAACAGATATTATAAAAGTTTTTCTGTGATTTACTCCAAAAATTTTGCGAATAATATGTGGGACAATTAATCCTACAAAACCGATAATCCCTGACATCGACACAGAAAAAGCTGTTAATAAAGATGCTATCAAAAGTATAATTAAAGATACTTTTTTGGGAGAAATTCCGAGATTGTATGCCATCTCTTCGCCCATTGCTAATGCATTTACATCTCTTCCAAAAAGATAAAGTATTACAGTTGATAATAATAGAAGTGCTATCATTGAATATAAAATCATTATATTAACAGAAGACAAACTCCCTAACATCCACCAAGTTACACTATGCAATGCTTCTAAATCCATAACAGAAATCATAAACATTAAAATACTTGAACATATAGAGCCTGCAATAACACCACTTAGCATAATGTTAGTAGAATATTCTTTTCCTGCACCTCTAGCTAAAAGTAAAACCACAGATAATACAACTAAAGCACCTACAAAGGCAAATCCTGGAATAAATAAATCTGCGATATGTGCTAATCCAAGAACAATGCAAACCGTTGCACCTACACTTGCGCCGCCACTTATTCCAAGAATAAAAGGATCTGCTAACGGATTTCTTAATACAGCCTGATATGCCATTCCTGAAATAGCCAAACTACCACCAACAACAAATGCGGTTAAAATGCGAAAAAACCTTAATTTTAATATAAGACTATAATTAGATTCAGTGTTGAAATATTTAAAAGGATTAATAAAAATACCGCCAATTCCTACACAAATTAAAAATATAAAAAGTGTCAAAATAATTGATATGGTTATTATAAATAAATTATTTTTATACATAAAAACTCGACTATTTTATATACTTCTTTAAAATATCAATTCCATCTAAAACTCTAGGTCCAAGACGATATATTAAATCATCATCTAGTTCAGTAATAATTCTTTTATTTTTCACAGCTTCTATATTTCCCCAACCATCCCGAGATAAAACACTGGTAATTCGATTTTTTTTCATTGCTGGACAAATAATAATATCTGGATTTGATGAAATAATCCATTCAACAGAACAATTAAAATATGCTTTATTTAAATTAGATGCTATATTTTTTCCTCCAGCATAAGAAATAAGTTCGTTAATAAATGATTTATTTCCTATTGTCATATAAGGTTTATCCCAAATTTCCAAATATACTTTAGGCAAAATTTTATCATTATTCTGCTTATATTCAGATAATCGACTTTTAATTCTTTTGATCTCTAAATT
>JAOZMT010000262.1 GCA_029934175.1 Victivallales bacterium
TTAATTTCTAGTCCAAAGTGTAAAGTAGTTTTATGCATAATATGAAACTAGCCCAATTTTTCTTAAATTTTTTCTTGGTAATTTTACTTTTAAAGTATAACAAAAAAAACTATGGAATTCTTAAGAGTATTGTTTTGTCTAATATAAATGCACAACCCGCAATTATTAATGCTATTAATAATAGTTTTGGTGATAATTCTTTATAATCTATAAACTTCGGCTGCTTCATTGTTATTTTTTCCATTTTATCAATCTCTTTCATAGCCGTCTCTAAAGATTTTGCATCTTTTGCTTTATAATATTTTCCGTCCGTCAACTTTGACATTTCCTTTAATAAATCCTCATCAAATCCTCCAGGGAATGGGGTAAAGCGTTTTCCAAAAAGCGAATCTTGTGCGACATAAGCATTATCACTTCCTATTCCTACACAATAAATAGTTATTCCAAAATCTTTTGCTAAGGTAGCAGCTTGTAAAGGAGTAATTTGAGCTTCAACATTATTGCTACCATCAGTAAATAAAACTAAAATTTTTCGTTTAGACTCCGATTCTTTTAATCGTTGGACTGCACTTGCTATTGGACCTGCAATACCTGTTGCATCTCCTATCATTCCAGGTTTTAATGTTTCTAAATGCCCTTTTAACCAATTATGATCAAGAGTTGGTGGACATACAACATACGGTAACGGAGCAAATGCTATAAGTCCTATTCTATCAAATTTTCTCTTTTTTATAAATTTATCAATTTCTTCTTTAGCAACTTCTAATCTAGTTTTAACTTGACCGATGGCTATCGCAGCGCTTAAAGCATCTGTAGATTCAATTTGTTCTGGAACATCCATTGCTCTCATACTTCCCGATAAATCCACAGCAATAACAATATCAATTCCTTGCGAGTTGTGCAAAATATATTCAGTTCCTTCACGAGGTCTAGCAATTGCTATAATCATCAAAATGCCAACAATAGTGTATAATATTAATGATATTCTAAATGATATATGCTTTTTAGAAGATTTTACGAAATTTTCAATCGCAGGTATTTTTAATGCAGGAAATGGTTGTCGCCATGCATAAATAATAATCGCAATAAATGGAATTATCAATAATAAAAGTAGAGGAAATGCAAATGTCATAATATATTATTTAACCTCATTTAGTTCAGTTTTTTTGCTCTGCAAAACTAATTTTTCAGCATTGTCAAGAGCTTCATCTAAGATATTTTCGTCAGCAGTAGAATTTGCAAATTTTATAAACTCAGCAGATAAAATAAATTCCTTTAGGAAATCTCTATTATTTTGATTTAACGGACTATTCTCATTATTTAAATTTTGTAAAAACTCTTTAGTTGTTTGAGCTGGAGCATTTATTTCAAACTCTTGTTCTAAAAATACACGAACAGAATCGGTTAAAAGACTTACTGCTTTTTCATTTGATATTTTATTTTCTTTAATATTTTTGCGAATTGTGCAAATTTCATCCAAAGCAATTTGCCACGCTGGAATTGGTGGCGGCAATTTCTTTTCTCGCTTAATATATTTGACTATAAAATATGTAAGAATTGATAAAGTTGCGATTAGTGCAGATATTAGCCAGTATTTATATTTTTTTGCGAACTGTGCAACTTTATCATAAAATGATAAATTAATTTTTTCTGCCAACTCTAGCTTATCTGACTTTGCTCCTTGCGATATAATTTTTATTTTTGGTATTTTAATGTTCAATATTTTATTTAAATCCTTATAATTATATCTAACATCAAACGCTCCTGGTTCAAGCATTCCTAATCTAAAAGGCTTAACTATAATTGATACATCCCATTTCAAATGTTTAAAGCCAATTCCTGATAAAGAAATATCTGTCGATGTAAATTTCATAATACCTTCGCCATTTGAAAAAAGTGCTTCATTTGGGATATTGTGAAGAGGAGATATTATTGTTGCCGACAATTTAATCCTATCGCCTAAAAGATATTCTTTTTCTAGCGGTTGAATAGAACTTAATTCATAAGGTTCATCATTTTTATAACTTTGCCAATAACAAAATGCGATATATGCAAAAAATATAGTTGCTAGTGCAGAAGCTAAAATTATTATGTTCTTTTTATTCATCTGCTACTCCGTTTATTAAAAAAGTTCATAAGAGGAAGTATATAATCCTCATTGCAACGAATATCTATCATATCAATTTTAGCCTTTTTTAAAATTTCATAAGTTCTATTGTGCATTATTTCAGATAAATTATTTATTTGTGATATAGCCTTTTTACTGCCTCCTCTAAAAAATGACAAAATTCCACTTTCAGAATCCTCTAAAACCAAATTCCCAGACTTTGGAAATGCCAATTCTAATTTATCTAAAACTCTAATTGCAATTAAATCGTGTCTTCTATTTGCAACCTTTAAAACTTTTTCATAATTGCTATTATCAATAAAATCACTTAAAAGGAATATGACAGATTTTTTATGCATAACAGTCATTAAAAATTCCATAGCACCTTTCATATTAGTTCCCTTATTTTTAGGTGTAGTAGCTATCAATTCACGAACTAATCTTAATGCATGAGATCTACTAGAACGAGGTGGCAAATACAATTCAACATCATCAGTAAATAACAAAAGCCCAACTTTATCTTTATTACGAATTGCACTAAACGCAAGAAGAGCCGCCATTTCAATTCCTATGTCTCGTTTACTTTTTTCACCACTTCCAAAAATGCTAGATGCTGAAATGTCAACAATAAGCATTACTGTAAGTTCTCGTTCTTCTGTATATTTTTTTATATATGGTTCACCTGTTCGAGCTGTAATATTCCAATCTATATCACGAACATCATCTTCTGGCGTATATTCTCGAACTTCACTAAACTCAATTCCACTTCCTTTAAAGACACTATGATACGCCCCACCAGTAATATCATCTACAATTCGGCGAGTCTTTATTTCAATCTTTCTGATTTGTGAAATAAGTTCTTTGGTGTTCATATTTTATGGTGTGCGTAATTTGTCTAAAATAGTATTAATTAAAGCATCAGAATCAATATTTTCAGCTTCAGCTTCATAACTAACAAGAATTCTATGTCTTAAAACACCTCTTGCTACATTTTTCACATCTTGTGGAACTACAAACGCACGACCATCCATAAAAGCCGATGCTTTTGCACAAATCGCAAGTGCAATTGATGCCCTTGGAGATGCTCCTACTTGAATTAATGTTGCAAAATCTTTTAAATCTGCATCTGCTTGGCGAGATGATAATTCACTATGACATTTTGGACGGGTTGCAATAACAATATCCAATATGTATTCAAATATTTTATCATCAATATAAACTTTATCAACATATTTTCTAGCCTCTTCGATATCTTCAAGAGAAGCAACTTGTAAAGCTTTTAATTTTAATTCAGTATGTGCCATTCTTAAAATAACAGTTTTTTCTTCATCTCTCTTTGGATATTTTATTAGGAGTTTCATTAAAAATCTATCAACTTGAGCTTCAGGCAAAGGATAAGTTCCTTCTTGCTCAATAGGATTTTGAGTTGCCATTACAAGAAAAGGTTTCGGAAGTATATGAGTTTCCCCTCCAATAGTAACTTGTTTTTCTTGCATAGCTTCAAGTAAAGCACTTTGAACTTTTGCTGGAGCACGATTTATTTCATCTGCTAAAACAATGTTTGCAAAGATTGGACCTTTTTTGATATTGAATGTATGTTCTTTTATATTATATATTGTAGTTCCTGTAACATCTGCAGGCAACAAATCTGGAGTAAATTGAATCCTTGAAAATTGCCCATTTAAGCATTGTGATAATGTTTGAATAGCCATTGTTTTAGCCAATCCTGGAAGACCTTCCAATAAAACATGACCATCTGCGATTAGTGCAAGAATCAAGCCATTTATAAGCTCTTCTTGTCCCGATAAAATTTGTTGCATTTCCGTTTTTAAAGGATTAATAAAAGCAACTTTTTCTTTTATTTTGTTTTGTAATTCTTGAATTTCTTCTCTTTCCATAATATATCCTATATGTTAAAAATTTGTAAAACTTTCAATGAATAAAGATAGACATAAAAAAAGACAAAAAGTTCAATAAAGTGTATTATCCACATTCTTGTTAAGCAGAATAATTAAGAGCAGAATAATTAGAAAGAGTTTTTTTTGAGTTATCAGACTTCACAAAGTCCACCTCAAGCATCAAAACAAAAAATCCAAATAGCATTCCACATTTTTTAAATTTATTCTTAACTCAGAATAATTTAACGCAGAATAATTAGAAAAATTT
>JAOZMT010000263.1 GCA_029934175.1 Victivallales bacterium
GAGTTTTGTTAAAAATATATTAAAATCAACTTAAAATATATTGCCACTCTTCTTCAAATTCCAATAATTTATCTTCAAAACCATCTTTATCTTCCTTTAAAATCAATTCAAGTTCTTTAGTTATTAAATGAATTTTGTTTGCTTTAAGCATTCCAGATGTTCCTTTAAATTTATGAACCAAAGACAATAACTCTTTTTTAGAATTTTCTTGATATAACGATTTTATATCTAAATATATATTTTGATATGTTGAAGTAAATTCTTTGTGAATTCTCTTGAATTGCTCTGGTTTTTTAGAATAAATCTTTTTTATTGTATCACTATCAAAGCCAGGATACTCATTATGCTCTGTTTTTTGTTGTTGAATAGTTTTTACTACTGTCGTTAAATCAGAAGGAATATGATTTGATATTACTTTCATCAACTCTTCTTCATCAATAGGTTTTGTTATATAGTCAGACATTCCAGCTGCTAAATATTTTTCTCTATCTCCTTTTATTGCATTTGCGGTTAATGCAATTATTGGAAGACTTGCAAATTCATCCATTTTTCGGATTGCACGAACCGCAGTTTCTCCATCCATTACAGGCATTTGAATATCCATTAAAACAATATCATATTGAGCTTTTTCTATTTTTTCAATTGCTTCTAAACCATTATCTGCAATATCAACAATACAACTTCTCTCTTTTAATAAAAATGATAAAACTTCTTGATTAATAAAATCATCTTCGACCAATAGAACTTTAATGTCTTTGAATTTTATAAGTTCAGATCTTATGAGAACTGCTGATTCATCTAGCTTGTTTAATTTTTTTATTGGGCAATAAAAATAAAAAGTTGAGCCAACACCGAATTCACTTTTAAATGAGATAGTTCCTAACATAGTATTAATTATTTTTTTAGATAATGCCAATCCTAAGCCAGTTCCACCAAATTCTTTTGTTATAGACGAATCTGCTTGAGAAAATTGCTTAAATAGCTTCGACTTACTTTCTTCCTTAATTCCAATGCCCGTATCTTTTACAGAGCAATATAAACAATCTTTATTGTCTATGTTTTTATAATCTATTGTTAATGTGATAGATCCTTTTTTTGTAAATTTAATCGCATTATTTATTAAGTTTATTATAACTTGTTGAAGACGATTAGAATCTGCTTTGAACATTGTTTTTTCAGGTATGTTATTTATCAATTCAAATGATAATTTTTTTAATTTTACTTGATCTATAAAAATCAATTTTATATTAGTTATTATTTTGGACAATGTAAATTCAGTTTCTTCAAGAACTAATTCACCTGCTTCTATTTTACTTAAATCTAATACTTTATTTACTATATTTAGAAGCCTATTTGTCGAAACGGAAATTTTGTCAATAAAAGAATTCTGTTCATTAGTCAATTCCATTTTTTTAAGAATTTGACATGGTAAAGTAATTCCATTAAGTGGAGTTCGCAGTTCATGGCTCATATTTGCTAAAAATTCACTTTTAACTTTATTTGCTTTCTCAGCAACTTCTGTCTGATATATAAGCCCCTCATTAAATAATTTCATTTTATTTTCTATGTTCTTAAGATATGTGATTTCAGTTGATATTCCTCCCACACCTATAATAATTCCTTTATCATTAACAATAGGAAATTTTAATGATATATATTTCAGTTCAACTCCATCTTTCATGACAGTTTCTTCATATTTAGTTGACTTCTCAGTCTCTATTATTTCTTTATCATTTTGTTTTAATTTTTCAGCAATTTCATCAGGGAATATGTCAAAGTATGTCTTTCCTATGATAGGCTCTTTTGAAGATATAAAAGAATTCATTGAAGGATTAGATAAAACAAACTCCCCTTTTGTATTTTTTGCATAAATAACAGCTTCAGAATTATCAATTATTTCTTTATAAAGTTTTAATTCATATTCTTTTTTTTCTTTTTCCATTTTTATAATAAAGTTTTTTTTCCTTAAATTTCCGATAAAGAAAGATAGAAATAAAGAAATTGTAAAGCATAAAATAAAATAATAGAAAAAGTGTAGACAAATAATTTGATTATTTTTAATTTTTTGAACAGATATTACTTTCCAATAATATGAATTTGTATTACTTTTGACATTTAAATATGCATTATTTTTTTTTAATGAAACAACTCCATCTGATAAAGGATATATTGTTTGATATACATATATAGCTTTTTCAGTTTCTATAAAACCTGAGTTATTATTTTTAATTGCAGTCCAAGCTATTGAGTCATCATTTTTGAAGTTATTACTTGATCCTACACAATCCACAAGGTAATCTCCACTATTATTTAAAACAATAATTTTATTTAATTTTTGAGAAGATCTAATTGAATTCATTAGATTTTCTCCTAAATAATTTATTATAACAATTCCTTGCTTTTTTCCTTGTTTATCAAAAACTGGTGTCGCAAATCTAATAATTTTTTTTACTTTATTATCAAATTTATCATTATTTTCTATATTTTTATCAAAAGGAGATATATAAATTTCATCTGCATTTAATGTAGATGCTTTTTTAAAGTAATAACGAGATGCTTTGTCTTGTAACTTATTATTAGAAACAATTGTAATATTCTTATTTTCATTATTTACTCTAGCGAGTTCTTGACCTTTTAAATTTATTAACCTTATTTGACTATATTCAACTTTAGATTTAGCGAAAGAAGCAAATTCTTCTGATAATATTTTTTGATTGTCAGAATGAGGTTCATTAATATATGCTTGTAAAACTTTACTATTTGCTAAAAATTGTAAATCAGAAGATATTGTTTGCATAGTATGAATAACTTCTTTTTTTAGATTCGATGTATGATTATTGGAAACAGATGCTAACAATGCATTTGATTTTGTTTTATCATTGTAATGTCCAATAAGTGTAATTATAATTACCCCTAGATTAATTATAATGAACGGAGCTATAAAGTGTTTTTTATTTTTCATATATATGTTGGTTAAAATTTTTATTAAATTAAATATTACACATAAATATATATTAAATGAATGAAGTTTCAAGGTTTTTAAAAAAAAGGTTGATTAAAAATTGCTTTTTGTTAGAAAAAGAGTTATAGTAACTTACATAATAATAAATATAAAAAATATATACAGGATGCTTTATGACTAAAATGAATTTATTGATAGTAGAAGATGATTTAATTAATCAGTCAATACTTAGTATGACATTAGAAGATGATTATAATATAAAAATGGCAGATTCAGGCGAAGAAGCTTTAGAAATATTAGAGACTTACTCTCCTGATATTATTTTATTAGATATTCAAATGCCTGGTATTGATGGCTATTGTGTTTGTGATAAAATCCGCAAAGATAACATTCATAAATTCGTAAAAATCATTTTTCTATCAGGTCTATCAGATAAAGAAGAACGAATGAAAGGTTACGAAGTAGGAGGAGATGATTATGTTACAAAACCGTTTGATGAAGATGAATTACTTGCAAAACTAAGAGTATATGGAAAACTGAAAACTACAGAGGAATTAGATTCAACAAAAAGTTCATTTTTATCTTTAATCTCACATGAAACACGCACGCCTCTTAATGGAATAATTGGTTTAGTTGATGTTATAAAAGATGAGTATTCAGATGATGAAAATTTAATGGAATTATTGGAAGGTGTTTCAGAATCTAGTGATAGACTTTTAGACTTAATTAATAAAACAACAAAATTATGTGATTTAAAATTAAAAGGTAAATTAAATAAATTCAAAAGTCCTATATCTGAAATGATGAACGATATAATAAAATCATATCAAAATAAATTAGAAAGCAAAAATATAGAAGTTATTTTAAGTATCAATTCAAATACAGAATTTTGCTTTGATTGGCTATTAATTGAGAATTCTTTTAAGAATATAATTGATAATGCTATTAAATTTTCTAAACAAGATAGTAAAATTGAAATAAAAATAGAAGAGAAAAATGATTTTTTGCAATGTGAATTTATTGATTATGGAATTGGAATAAAAGAAGAAGAGTGTAGTAAAATATTTGAAGAATTTGCAATTAAAAACATAATACATCATCAAGAAGGTTTAGGAATTAGTCTTGCAACCACAAAACATATTATAGAACTTCATAAAGGAAAAATCAAAGCATCAAGCATTAATGGGAAAACAATATTTACTATTCTTTTACCGATTAAATAGCTATTGTTTTAAATTATTAACTAATTTCGGGATTCTATTTTAGAGAAAATAAGCAAAAAAACTTGCGAAGCAAAAAGTAACGCAGG
>JAOZMT010000264.1 GCA_029934175.1 Victivallales bacterium
TTTTTTTTGTAGTTAAATATGAGACTATTAAAATTTCAAATATTCATCTTGTTAATCCTGAAAATCCTGTAATCCTGTCAAAAAAATCATATTCATTGGGCGGCGTTAAGAACAAACCCAATTTATTTATGACGAACTATATCGCCGTTAATCATATAAATAATATCTTCTGCAATATTCGTTGCATAGTCCGCAATTCTTTCAATACTTCTTGATACACCTAATAAACTCATATAATATTCTGTATTATTTGGGTCGTTTGTAATTTGTTTCGTTATTCGTTTATAATTTTTATCATTCAAATCATCAACTTCATCATCAGCATTGCATACCATTTTAGCAAGGTCTATATTCATATCAAACAATGCATCAAGACTATCTTTCAACATCTTTTGGGATTTTTCCATCATAGTTCTAAGACACTTTTTTTCAAATTCAGCAAATTCATTTGTAGCCGATATGACTTTTGTATTTTTTGCGATATGTGCAGATAGGTCACCAATTCGCTCTAAATCATTATTCATTTTCAAACATGCGATAACATATCTCAAATCACCAGCTACAGGTTGATGTAAAGCAAGTATTTTTAAACATTCCTCCTCCAATTCTATCTCTAAATTATCAATTGTTTTATCTTGTTTGATAACATCATTAGCGATTTCGACATCGTGGTTTGTAAACGAGTAAATAGCTTGTTTCATACTTTCTTCAACTAGCGAACATTCTTCTGACATTAATTTTTTTAATTTATTTATTTCTTTACTTAAATGAATAGACATAATCTATCTCCTTTTTTAGTTATTTACCCAAAGCGACCAGTTATATAATCTTCGGTTGCTTGTTTATTTGGTTTTGTGAAAATAATATCTGTTTTATCATACTCAATTAAATCACCTTCATACATAAATGCAGTTTGTTTTGATATTCTAGCTGCTTGTTGCATATTGTGAGTTACAATAACAATCGTATAATCCTCTTTTAATTTATTAATTAAATCCTCAATTTTTGCAGTTGACTTAGGGTCTAAAGCCGAAGTTGGTTCATCCATCAATAATATTTCAGGCTTAACCGCTAAAGCTCGTGCGATACACAATCTTTGTTGTTGGCCTCCAGACATTCCTAAAGCATTTTTATTTAGTCTATCTGCAACTTCATCCCATAAAGCTGCACGGCGTAAACTATCTTCGACAATCTCTGCCAATTTTGTTTTACTTTTAACACCACTTAACCTTGGACCGTAAGCAACATTATCAAAAATAGACTTCGGAAAGACATTAGGTTTTTGAAAAACCATACCAATCCTTTTTCTCAATGCAACAACATCAATTTTTTTATCATAAATATTTGCATCATCAAAAATCATTTGCCCTTTAGCTTTACAAATAGGAATTAAGTCATTCATTCTATTCATAGCTCGCAAAAAAGTGCTTTTACCGCAACCACTAGGTCCAATAATTGCCGTAACCTCTCGTTTAGGAATTTTCAAAGATACATCTTTTACAGCTTGAAAATCGCCATAAAAAATCGAAAAGTCCTTTGTTTCTAAATGAACATCATTTACTTTCATACATCACCCCTTTAATTTTTTTGTTATTCTTGCTCTCATAATAATAGCCCCTATATTTAAAATCAATACAACAGCAATCAATGATAAAACCATACCATATTGGACATGTCTTATTTCATCTACCGCTTCATGCTCTGTGCATAAGTTATAAATATTCCACGGTAAAGCTGGAGTTGGAGTAGTTAATACTTGATCTAAATTCAATGCTTTTCCAACACTCACTGCTGCAGTAAATATAATTGGAGCTGTTTCGCCAGCCGCTCGACCCATACTTATTATAATTCCAGTAATAATTCCTGGCAATGATGCAGGTAAAATTACAGTCATTATTGTTTTCCATTTGCCTGCTCCTAAAGCTAACGATGCTTCTTTGTATGTTTGAGGAACTGCTAAAATAGCTTCTTCGGATGCTCTTATAATCGTTGGTAAAATTAATAAAGCAAGAGTTAAAGAACCAGCTAAAACACTTTTTGTTTCAGATATTTTTATTGTATTTAAAAAGAAAGCAAGTCCAAACAATCCAAACACAATACTCGGCACGCCTGCAAGTGTGCTTATACATATTCTTAAAAATGTAATAATTGGACCTGGCTTAGCATATTCGCAAAAATAAATAGCTGTTATAACACCAATTGGAACGGCGAAAAGCATTGCTCCTAGCGTTAAATATATTGTTCCTAACAACTCGGGCCAAATGCCTCCAAATATATGAGAGTCTTTTGATTTATCTGTCAAAAATTGTGGATAAAACACAAGGTGCGGATTTAACATTTCTTCTAAATTATTTTCAACATAAGGAAACAATTCCGCAAGTGATGTGTTTTCAAATTGTTTTCTGCGTGGAACATACAACTTTTTAACATTATCAGGATCGGAATAATCCCATTTTACTTCATATAAAAAATCATGCAACTTTACTTCAGCTCTATCCCATCTTGTTTGACCATATTGCTGACGCATTAAAACAGGTTTTCTTTCGCCTTGTAATGGACCTATTATATTTCGCAATAACTTTTCCATATTTTTAAATTTCTTTTTATATTTTCTGCGTTCACTTCTTTTCATTTGTTTCATTTCGCCTTCAAAACGAGATAACATCCCATAAACTGCCATTCTCTTTTTTTCAGTTTTTGCGATTTGTGCATCTAATTCTTCTTTATCTCCACGATTCCAAACATTATACATTAACTTTTGATGTTCTATTGTTCCTGTAAAAATAAATGCTTGAGAACCACGCAAAATAATTGGAACTAATATTAACAATAATGTTGCTCCCATTAAAACAATCGATATTATCCCTAATGATGAAAATGACTTATCTAATAATTTTCTAGTTTTTAATCTCATTTTTATACTCCTGTTTTCTTTTTGAATCTTTTAACAATTATTTCTGTGACAATATTCATAATAAATGAAAAAGCCAATAAACTAAACGCCATGGCAAAAAGAACATGAAATCTTGATGCACCACTAAGATGATCCGCTTCTCCCATATCGCCAGCAATTGTAGCAGTTAAAGTTCGGACAGGTTCCATTAAGTTGAAGAATGGGTCTGGAACTTGTGCAGCATTACCTGATGCCATCCATACAACCATTGTTTCACCTACAGCACGCATTACGCCTAAAATACAGCCTGCCAAAATACCACTAATTGCCGCTGGTATAACTACTTTGATAATTGTTTCTGCACGAGTCGCACCAAGTGCATAACTTCCTTCTCGCAAATCTCGACCTGTCGCTTGTAAGGCATCTTCTGATACACTAACTATTGTCGGTAATGCCATTATGCCTAAAATAACTGAAACATTAAAAGCATTTGTTCCACTTGATATTTCTAACATTGATAATTTATTTGTTAAATAATATAAAATAAAACTTGCGATTCCTGCAAAAATAACCATAAATACATAACGCATTTTATTGGCTAGTTCTTCCTTTAGCTTATCGGAACAAATATCAGATAAGACAATTGTCAGAATTATAGAAAAAGGGATTCCGATAACCCAAAGAGTTGTTGATAATAAAAAACCACCTTGATTTTGTAAAAGAGGAGCAAATATAACTAATGCAAAAAAGCCATAAGCGACAGATGGGATAGCTGCGAGAATTTCAATAATAGGTTTTACATATTGTCGAACAGAGAAAGGGAGAATATCACTTAAGCAAACAGATGCAATAATTCCTAAAGGTATTGCGATAATAATAGCCCCTAAGGTAACAATAAAAGTTCCATAAAAAATTGGAAAAGCACCAAATTCACCAGCTCCTTGAGATGGATACCAGCAGGTAGATGTAAAAAACTCAGTCCAGCCTTCAGCCTGAAAAAAAGGGATTGCATCTTTTGTTATAAAATAAAAAATAAATAATACTGCAATAGCTGATGTTGACGCTATTCCAAACAAAAAAACTTCTCCAAAAAACTTACCAACTTTGTTAAAAAACTCTTGTTTTTTATTGATATATAAATCATTATTCATATTAAACCTCCTATGTTTATTTAATATGAAAGATAATTTACCACGCCTTTGTTAGGATTGTGTTAGGATAATATTAAATTTAAAATAAAAGAGGCTTCTTTTTTTATATTGAAGAGTTTTTTCCACGAAAAACACTAAAGCCACGAAAAGAGAAGTTTTTGTTTGCGACTTATGCAATAATATATTTCATAAATTAATTATTCAGAATTTTAACCA
>JAOZMT010000265.1 GCA_029934175.1 Victivallales bacterium
ACCATCAAGCTTTAATAAATGCAGGCATTCCTCAAAAAGACATTGTTAAGATAGCGATTGTTTTAAAAGGCAAAAAAATAAAAGCATTATCAGAACCAAAAGCACAGATAAGGTATTAAAAACGCTCCAAAAATCCAATGACAGCGTTCCCATTTTTTATTCTCTAAAAAATTAATAGATTTAAATAATAATTTATTTGTATTGTTATTTAAAAAGTGTATATTTGTTAAGAATAAAAAATACAACAGCTTGGAGTAATATATTATGGATTCAAATAAGTGGAAAGGAAAATTTTGTATTGAGGTCAGCCCTATACCTAACATTTTGGTGATTTTTGGAGCATCAGGTGATTTGGCACATAGGAAATTAATACCTGCATTATTTAGCCTGTTTACAAAAAATTTGCTACATCAAAAATCAAAGGTTATTGGTTGTGCTAGAAGTCAGATGTCTGATTCTGAATTTAAAAATAAAGTTGAAGAATCATTATTAAAATATATTCCTAATCTAGATAAATCAAAGCTTGTTGAGTTTCTTGATAAATTAAATTATATATCAGGACAATATAATGAAGCAAAAACTTATAATGCTTTATTATCAAAAATCGAAGAATTAGAAGCAAAAATAAATACTGAAACTGGTCGTATATTTTATTTATCAACTCCTCCTACAATTTATTTTACCATTGTTAAACAATTAGGATTATCAAAGTTAACAGATGAAAATGAAGAAGGAGTGCCTTGGCGTAATGTTGTTTTAGAAAAACCATTTGGTCGTGATTTAAAAACAGCAAAAGAGCTAGATTCACAGTTGCGATCTGTGCTAAATGAACGACAAATATATAGGATTGACCACTACTTAGGCAAAGAAACTGTGCAGAATATTTTGATGTTAAGATTTGCAAATATAATGTTTGAACCTATTTGGAATAATAAATATATTGATAATGTTCAAATTATGGTTGGAGAGTCTGTTGGAATTGGTAATCGTGCTGGATATTATGATTCTTATGGACACTTACGAGATATGTTTCAAAATCATATTTTACAAATGCTTGCATTAGTCGCAATGGAACCTCCAACTTCATTTGAATCAAATCATATCAGAAATGAAAAAGTTAAAGTTTTAGAAGCTATAAAACCTTTTCCAATTAATGAATTAGACAAACATATTGTTCGTGGACAATATGAAAAAGGAGAGGTTGATGGCGAAAAGGTTGATGGCTATCTTGATGAAAATAATATTCCTGAGGATTCAATGACAGAGTCATTTGTTGCGGGGAAATTTTTAATAGATAATTGGCGTTGGAAAGGAGTCCCTTTTTATATGCGTTCTGGGAAAAGAATGAAAGAACGGTTAACAGAAATTAAAATAACCTTTAAAAAAGTTCCATATTCTATATTTAATCCAATACAAGCAGAGGATTTATCTCCAAATATTTTGACATTAAATGTTCAGCCTGATGAAGGCTTAGCTTTGTCTATTCAAGCAAAACAACCAGGACCTAAGTTGTGTATGGGTGATTTGACAATGGATTTTAAATATAATGAGATATTTGGAGGCGATAAACCAGAGGCTTATGAAAGATTATTGTTAGATACAATGCTTGCGGATCAAACTTTATTTATTCGCAGTGACTTTATAGATTTGTCGTGGGGGTTATTTACGCCAGTTTTAGAGGCATGGGAAAAAGGAAATCATCCATTATACAAATATAAAGCAGGTTCATGGGGTCCAAAGGAAGCGTGTAAATTATTAGTTCAAGATGGATTTTGTTGGTGTGATTGTAACTAAAAAATAAAGGAGAAAAGTATATGAGAAAGATTACATTTATAGGAGCAGGTCAAATGGCTACTGCTATAACAAATCGTTTGAAGAAATCAGACGATTTTGCGATTTGTGCATTTGATATATCAGATGTTGCGAAAGAAAGTTTTAAACAAGCTACAGGAATTGCGGTTTGTGCAGATTTTCAAGAATCTGTCAAAGATGCCGATATTGTCATTCTTGCAGTGAAACCACAATATTTTGAAGATGCTATTTTGAAAAACAAAGAATTTATTTACGATAAATTAATTATATCAATTATGGCAGGAATTAAAATTGATAAATTAGAATCTGTTTGCAATACAAAACGCGTTGTGCGAGTTATGCCAAATACACCAGCTCTTGTTGGTTGTGGTGCATCTGCATATTCTGCGACTTGTGCAGTTAATGAAGATGAATGTAAGGTTGTTGAAAATATTCTTGATGCTATTGGCGAATATTGCAAAGTTCCGGAAAAATTAATAGATACTGTTACAGGCTTAAGCGGTAGTGGTCCTGCTTATGTTTTTGATTTTATTCAGGCATTAGCTGATGGAGGTGTTAAAGAAGGGTTGCCTAGAGATGCGGCTTTAAAGTTAGCAACTCAAACTGTTTTAGGAACTGCTAAAATGTTACAGGAAACAGGAGAACATCCATCTGTTTTAAGAGATAAAGTAACTTCTCCAGGTGGAACAACTGCTGCTGGGTTATTTCATTTGGGAAAAAATGCGTTCAAAGGTATTGTATCAGGTGCTGTATCAGAAGCAACAAAACGCTCAAGAGAATTGGGCAATTAAAAACAAAAAAAGGAATTAAATTATGAAAAGAATTATGTTAGTTTTTGCATTAGTCGCAACTTTATCGACATTTGCAGAAGAAAAAAAAATGAGTGCTGTGGAACAAAGTAAGTTGAAAAAAAATCTTGAAATTTTAAAGCAAGATAAAGATATTATTCTTACGAAAATGGGAGTTTTACGAACTAATATCATTAAAAATGATACAGAGTTAAATAAACTTCATAAAAAGATTATAGCTTTGCATAAAGAATTAGCTATTAAAGTTAATGAAAACAAGCAAATGAAAAGTTTCAATAAACAACTCCAGGCAAAAGATGAAGATATTGAAGAAATAAATAAAAAACTAGGAAATACATCTAAGAAATGATTGATACAGAAAAAGATAATAGAAAGTTAGTTGAACGAGCTTTTTTGATAGGCATTCAAGATAAAGAAACAACTCAAGATGAAGCTGAAGAGCATATTGAGGAACTAGAAGAACTTGTTGATTCAATGGGCGTGCCTGTTGTTGGGAAGAAAATTATTAACTTAAAAAAATTATCAGCGAAATATTTAATGGGAAGTGGAAAAGCAGAAGAAGTTTTTGATATTTTAAAAGAATATGAGTCAGACTGTATTGTTTTTGATTATGAATTATCTCCTTCTCAGCAAAGAAACTGGGAAAAATTAACAAAGTTATGTGTTATTGATAGGCATGAAGTTATTTTGGATATTTTTGCGAATCGTGCAACAACAAGGGAAGCTGTTTTACAAGTTGAAATGGCACGAATGAAATATGCTTTGCCGCGATTAACTCGTGCGTGGACTCATTTGTCAAGGCAAAGAGGAGGAAACAAAGGAACTCGTGGTGAGGGAGAACAACAAATTGAAGTTGATAGACGATTGGTGCAAGATAAAATTAATCGTTTAAAACGAGAACTTGCAGAAGTTTCAAAACAGCGAAAAACTCAAAGAAAAAGTAGGGAAAAATCGCATATTCCGCACATTGCTATAGTTGGGTATACAAACGCTGGAAAGTCATCGCTTTTAAACAAATTATCTGGTGCAGATATTTTGGTTGAGGATAAATTATTTGCAACTTTAGATCCTACAACACGACAAATTTCATTGCCAGATAGTCAAAAACTTTTGCTTACAGATACAGTTGGTTTTGTCAGAAAATTGCCACACGATTTAGTAGAAGCCTTTAAATCAACACTTGAAGAAGCGGCTTATGCAGACTTTCTAATTATTGTTTTAGATGCAAGTAATGAACAAGTTGAAGAACATTGGAAAACAACCTTATCTGTTCTTGATGAAATTGGAGCAGGTGATAAAAAGAGAATTGTAGTGCATAATAAAATGGATTTAGTTGGAGATGACATAACTTATGAAAAGTTGCGATTTATGCAAGAAGAACCCATATTTATATCAGTGAAGCAAAGTGAAGGGATAGAAGAGTTACATAAAGCTATCATTGAAGAAATAAAAAATAGAACTACAATAATTAAAGTTGCAATTCCTGCAAGCAGATATGATTTAATATCTTTTGCTCACGAAAATGCAAATATTTTATCATCAGAATATGATGACAATGGTATTAATATTATTAAAATGAATATCAATAATATTTTTCAATCAAAATATAAAGATTTTATAGTTTTATAAAAAAATGTT
>JAOZMT010000266.1 GCA_029934175.1 Victivallales bacterium
GAGTTAAAGATAAAAGCTGACCAAGAAAAAGAAAGAGCTGACCAAGAAAAAGAAAACGCTAAACAAGAAAAAGAAAGAGCTGACCAAGAAAAAGAAAGAGCGGAGAGAGCTGAAAAGGCTCTCGAGGATGCTCTTTCTATGATTGAAAATATGAAAAAAGGAATTTAATATTATATTATGGGAAAACTTTATTTGATTACAGGAGACGATGATTTTGCTATCAAGACAAAAGCGAAAGATGTTGTCGAAAAAATTTGTGGCACTCCACTGGATAATAATCAGGAACTCGAAATTATTAAAGGAGATTCTGATGAACGAACTCCCAATGAAATTTTAGTTTCTCTAGTTGGAACATTAAAAACTCCTCCATTTCTTAACCCACAGAAAATTGTTTGGCTAAGGCATTTTATCTATTTTGATAAGGTCCTTACTGGAACTGCAACATCAAGGAAAGGAAAACCTATTGAAGGTTTAACCGAATTTATCAAAGATGGAATCCCTGATGATGTAACTCTTATTATAGATGGAGTTAAGATTAAGAAAAATACGGCACTATATAAAGCTTGTGATAAACTAGGGACTGTTTATCTTTTTGAAGAAATTAAATTAGGAGATAAAGCTTATGCTCAAAAATTATCAACTTTTCTAAAAGAATTAATAGCAAAAAATAATAAAACTATAGATTATCAAGCTATCACTTATTTAGTTAATGCCTTACCTAGTGACAGGGGGCGTTTAGTATGTGAAATGGAAAAATTATTTTGTTTTTTAGGCAATGAAAATTCTATAACAATCAATAATTGCAAAGAAATAATATCAATAACTCCTGAAGCATTAGGTTATTCTTTTCAAGAAGCCTTGCTTGAACAAAATACACAAAAGTCTTTGAATATAATTAACACCTTGATGGAACAAAAACGCAATGAAAAAGGGGCTTCAACTGCATCTGAATTATCATTAATTGCAAGTGCTATTAATAAATTTCAAGGCTTGATTGATACAAAAATGGAGATGAATGAATTTGATATACCATCAAATATAGGTTCGAATTACTTTCAAAACAAAGAATTAAAACTTAGGTTTCCAAAGTGTTCGTTGTTCTCAAAACATCCCTTTGCTGCTTATATGCAAGTTCAGAATGCAAAAAAGTTTACAGCAAGTAAATTGTCGAGAATATTAACAGAAATATTAAAAATGAATCAATTAATTGTTTCAGGTCAAATAAATTCAAGAATTGGACTTGAACAAATGGTTATAAAAATTACAAAAAAAGGATAAATTAAATGAAGTTAAATTTAAAAAAAATAAAAACTATAGCAATTATTACAATTGCACTAATCGCAGTTACTGTGTTACCATTTTTGGTATATTCTAATATTTTAATTCACATACAATCCAGTATCTTGCCAGACATTGGAAAGAGTATTGGAATAGATAATTTAAAAGGTAATGTTGTTAATATTGGTATGTTTAGTGCTGATATAACATCCATTTCTAACTCAAAAAATTTATCAATTGACTCAATGAAAATAACTTACTTGCCTTCTGTTATTTTTAATAATAAAATAAAGACTATTGATTTTTATGGAACGAAACTTAAAGCATCTATCAAAAATGGCGAACTAATTTTTGATGAGGTTGATTTAAGTAAAATAATTAATATATGTAGTTCAAAGTATGAGGTCAAAAAATGCAATATTAACAACTCAACCTTAAATTTAACATTCAATAATAAGTCGATTCAAGTTCCATTCAATCTTGAAATTACACCTATAAATAAAAGTTGGGAAAATATTAATTTCAAAAGTAGTTGTAAATTATTTGATTCGGATCTTATCTTTTCAGGAAAATATGATAATATTAAACATCAAATGACATTTGCATATTCCGCAGATTTAGAAAATATAAATAAACTGTTGAACCTTTGTAATATTCAAAAACTTAAACTTAATACTCCACAAGGGGGAGTATCAGGTGTTGCACAAATCGCAACTAATCCGATAAAACTTCAGTCAGCCAAAGCTTCAGGTAAAATAAAGTGTGAACAAGCAAAATTAAAAAATATTATTATTCCTGCGAATTATGCAGACTTTTCTTTTTCTTTTGATGATAAATTATCTTTTGCTGGCGATATTACATTAACTACTTGTGATACAAATGATATTAAGTTTAATACACAAGAAAAAATCTCTCTTAAAGTTGTAGGGGATTATAGAAAAGGAATAAATGCTATAACAAAAACTCCTTTTAAACTAGATTGCACATATCGCAATAATAATATTATTTGTAATAATGTTAATATGTCGCTAACAGAAAAAAATATTATATGTAATGCAAGTGAATTTGTTCTAAAATCACAACAAATAGAATTATCAGCTCTAGCAATAGCTCTTTCTGCGAATTATGCAATAAGTGATAAATTGCAAATATTTAATATTAAAAGTAAAATAGCAAATGTGTCAATACAAAAAGATAGCAAAGTTATGCAATTTGCGATGTGTGCAATAACTGGGAAGTTTAAAATTTGCGATTTAGGTCTTGATTCTTTTTCTTTAAATTCTAATATTTTTAATGGAAATTTTGTAGATGAAAAAAATAATATTGTAGCAACAAAATTCTCTTGCAATATTCCTTTAGTTGCAAATAAATATTATTTAAATAAAAAAATTACAGCAGATAATATTAGTTTCAAATCGGAAAAAACAACTTTTGCTAATTCTAATTTTCAATTTTCAGCTCCTAAATTAGAAGCAATTGCAGGAATTGAATTTATTGATAATTCTTTAGAAAATTATGGTCTTAAAATTAGTGCAAAAAAGGCGAAATTAGTAGATGTGAAAAGAAATATTATTGCAAATGATGTAGCAATTGTTCTACCCATAAGTAATAATTTAAAGGCGAAAGGTAGTTTGTCTACAAACGATTTTATTTATAACAATAAGTCTTTAGGAAAATTGAATTTAGAACTTGAGGCAAATAAAAATATATATTCAAGCAAAGGTTCTTTAATATATAATAAACAACCTGATATGAAATTTGCGATTGATGCAATCTTGAAACCAATATCAAATGATTTATCTGTCAAAATTGAAGCAATTGATTATATCCCTAAAAAGAACATAAAATTAAAAAATGCAATATTAAATGGAAAAATTTCAATATTAGCGAACTTGATTTACAATGACGATAAAATGATAAAAAACACATTACATTGCGTTGGTGAAAATATGTTTTTTCAAAGCACAAAACATAATATTGAAATAAAAAATGCAAATGGCGACCTTTTCTTTGCAGATTTATCAAGTTCTACATCAAATTCAAATAACAGTATAATTGCTAGTGAAATATCTGTTGATAAACTTAAATTAAATAACTGCAGAATTACATTCCAAGTAGATAAATTTGCACAAATCGCAATAAATAAATTTGAAGGCTTGTTTAAAAGTAGTATTGTAACTGCAAATCCATTTCAAATTAATTTAGATTCTGAAGGAGAAAATGAAAAAATCACTTTAAAATGTCCAAAGATTCCATTGAGTGAGATATTCAATATTTTTACAAATGTTGAAGCAAGGACAAAAGCTTTTGTAGGAGGGGAATTTATTATTAATGAAAGAAAATTAAAAAGTGGAATATTTAATACATCTTTAGGAAACAAAAATAATCTAAAATTATTTAAAACAGACTCAATGTTAAAAGGCTTACAATCAGATACTAACATTTATCGACAAAAAGAATTTTCAAAAGCAATTTTAGAGGATTTTAATTATAACTGGATAAAATTAAAGCTTAATATAGAAGGCAAAAAAACTGTTTTATCGGTTCAACTTGATGGTAAACCTGCAAAAGCAATACCATTTTACATAGATAAAAATACAGGACAGTGTTTAAATACTGATAATCCGAAATTACAATTTGACAGATCATTAGAAATGGATATACAATTTAAACAGTAATTTACTTTCTCTTTAGAATTAAAATCATACAAAAGGAGTCATAATAAAGTAATTTTTAAACACTTTATTATATCTCCTATTATTTTATATTAAATTTTTACCGTTAGATTCTATTACTTTTTTATAAAAATATGCGGAACCTTTTAGGGTTCGTTTTTGAGTTACAAAATCAACATGAATCATTCCAAATCGTTTTGCATAACCAAATGTCCATTCGAAATTGTCCATGATTGACCATGTAAAATATCCTGCGGTGAAAAATCCCTTTCAGGGATAAAATAGGACTATTGACTATAGGACTAT
>JAOZMT010000016.1:0-10283 GCA_029934175.1 Victivallales bacterium
CTGAAAAATAAACTTCCTGAAAGCGCAAACAACAGCTATTTTTAATTTTATAAATTCTTGGTTACTTCTAGTAGCCAAGAATTTATAAAATTAAAAATATCAATTATTATCATCTTTCAAAAAGTATATTTTTCAACCGTTCACAGTATACTTCTCTTTTTGTTCCAAAGACAAGTATAGTTTTGAAAAAAATATTAAGTTTTTGTGCTTGTTTGCTACGCAAACATCGCACAGCAGGCAGGATGCCTGCTGAACTGTGCAGACAAGATGTCTGCGTTACTTTGTTTACTTTACTCTAAACTTAGTCCTTATTTATTGTATTCTTAAAGCATTGTTTACAAAAATTCTAATGTTTATTGGACAAAATGAACCCCAAAATGTTAGTAATTAAACCATACAGCAGTTTTTATATTTTTTTCCACTACCACATGGACAAGGACCATTTCTACCTGCAACTTGAGGTGCTTGTTTGGTTGCTTGTTGTCTATATAATTCTTCTTGTTCTTTGCGTTCTTTTATTATAGTTGTTGCTAATTTTGTAAATCTATCTAAAGTATGCTCAAAAAACATTTCCCAGCCTTCACATAACCAACTAACATTTTTAGGATCAGTTATTTTTCCATATAATCTATGTTTTAAACATTCTCCTGCACATATATTTATAAATTTACATTTTGCACACTTCGCAGAATACTCAGACTTTTTAAGACCAAAGTTTCTATATTTGGGAGAACTTAATAATTTATCCCAAGAATCTACATTTAAATTCCCTAACTTCAAGCTTGGTAAAACAAAAAAGTCGCACGGATAAATATCTCCATTGTGTTCAACAACTAAATATTGTCTACAGTCTTTTCCAAAATGACAAACATTACGAACATTATCAACTAATAAATGTAAAATTGAATCAAATAATCGAATAGATACTTTTCGTGTATCGTTTTCATACCAAACATCAAATAAGTTACATAAAAACTCACCAAAAGCTGGACCAGATACAGTAAAAGGTAATGGTTTATTATTCATATCAAATTCTACACAAGGAATAAATTGTAAAAAGTTAAAGTCAGCATTTGTCATATAATTATAAATTTCTTTTGCATGGCTCGCAGTTGTCGAATTAATCATTGATAAAATATTAAATTCTACATTATTTTGTTTTAAAATACCAATCGAATTTATAATATCTTTATGTGAACCTTCATTAGCAAGGTTTAAACGATATTTATCATGATATTGTGCAGGTCCATCTAAACTAACACCTAACAAATAATTATATTTTGCGAAGTGTGCAGCCATTTTATTATCTATAAGAACTGCATTAGTTTGTAGTCCATTTGATACATTCAATCCACTTCGACCATAATATTTTTGAAATTCAATTACTTTTTCAAAAAACTCAAGCCCCATCATTGTAGGCTCGCCTCCTTGCCAACCAAATGCATAGTTTTGCTGTTTTGTTTTTAGAAAAGATGAAACCATATTATCTAAAGTTTTATCAGACATTCTATGTTGCTTTTTATTTGGATATAAACTTTTCTTTTTAAGATAAAAACAATAAGAACATTTCAAATTGCAGTCAGCTGATGTTGGTTTTATTAATAGTGAAAAATTTTGCATATTATTGAATCCTTATGTTTACTCAAAAAGAGCATTTGTGTAATTTTCAGCATCGAAAGGTTGGAGATCGTCTAACTGTTCTCCTAAACCTACGAAAAATAGTGGAATATTAAATTCATTTTGAATAGCAACTGCCATTCCACCTTTTCCTGTTCCATCAAGTTTTGTAAGGACTAATCCTGATACATTTGATGTTTTTATAAATTCTTTTGCTTGGGCAAGAGCATTTGACCCCATACTAGAGTCTATTGTTAATAATGTTTCTTGTGGAGCATTAGGATATACTTTATCTATAGATCGACACACTTTTGCTAATTCATCCATCAAGCCTTTTTTATTATGTTGGCGACCAGCTGTATCAATAATTAGAATATCAGTATTTTTTGCTAAAGCAGATTTTACAGCATCATAAGCAACAGCGGCTGGATCAGCTCCATGTTTAGCTGAAACAACATGACAATCAGTTCGTTCTCCCCACAATTTTAATTGGTCAACTGCAGCAGCTCTAAATGTATCACAAGCAGCAAGCATAACACTTTTACCTTCTTCTTTATATATGTGTGCAAGTTTTCCAGCAGTAGTAGTTTTACCACTTCCATTAACCCCAACAAGTAAAATCACTGTTAGTCCATCGGTATTGTAATTAATATCGCGTGAATCTTTAGTTAAAATTTCTTTTACATCATCACGAGCAACTTGTAATATTTCTTCTGTCGTTTTAATTAATCCGCGGTCATAACGGTCACGAATATCATCAATCACTTTCATTGTAATATTAACGCCAAAATCAGAAGTAATCAAAGCATCTTCTAAGTCTTCATAAGAATCATCCGACCATTCTTCAGCATCAGTAAAAACATTTGATACTGTCCTTGTTATTTTTGTTGCAGTTTTCTGTAACCCTTTTTTAAAAACTGAAAATAATGATTTCATAATTTATTTATTCTCTCCTCTTGCCGAGCGTGACAATGTGTTTTTTATGTTATTTAAAATTCCATTAATAAAAACTTTAGATTTATCATCACTATATTCTTTAGATAGCTCAATTCCTTCATTAATACTAACAATAGGAGGAATGTCTATACAATGTAGCATTTCAAAAATTGCAATACGCATTATATTTTTATCCACGATAGCCATTCTTGAAACATCCCACTTTTGGGAATATTTTTTCAAAAGCTCATCAATTTCATCAATATTATCTAAGACTCCATTACTTAACCTTTCAGCAAAGGCTTTCCCCTTTAAATGAATTCTTTTACTTTCCTTGAATACATCTGAATCAGTAGCTTGTTGCCAAAATTTTTCTAATTCAGAAGTAACAGACATTTCATCATCCTTATTTACTTCTATTTGAAATAAAATTTGAACAGCAAATGAACGACCTAGATGTTTTAATGAAACAGTATTGTGTTTACCTTTAGCCATTATTTAGGTAGCTCCTTTAGTAAATTAGCTAATTCAATAGCAGCCATAGCAGCATCTCCACCTTTATTACCAGCTTTTGTTCCACTGCGTTCTATAGCCTGTTCTATATTATCAACTGTGACAAGTCCATACGCAACAGGAGTCCCTGTTTCCATAGAAATTTGCGATAAAGCTTTTGAAACTTCACTATTGATATATCCAGCATGTGGTGTTGCACCTTGAATAACAACTCCTAAAGCCATAACAGCATCATATTTTTTTGAATCAACTAATTTTTTTGTAATAAATGGTAATTCATAAGCACCTGGAACCCAAGCAACATCTATGTCATCATTACTACCACCATGTCTAACAATAGTATCAATCGCACCATCACATAGTTTGCTTACAAAAAATTCGTTAAACCTGCTACAAACTATAGCAAATTTCAATCCACTTGCTAACAATTTTCCTTCAAATACATTTTTTACATTCATTTCTTTAATCCTTTTATTTTATATATAATTTATTTTAAAAATCTTTTTCTTCATCGTATCTAACAATATAAGTTGTAATAGAAACACCATTAACATTTTCATTTTGGCTTTCTTTTACACTTGCTAGAGTTATATCATTTGGCACAAAAACAACATATACTGCTTCTTTCAGACCAATAGAATTTGCATAATACGCAACTTGTGGTTTCCCTTTTTTAAATTGTGTTGAATTGTGAAATACTTTAAATTCAACAACATACTCTTTGTTATCAATATTTAAAATCAAATCACTTCTTCCTAAGCCTGTGTGTGGTTCTAAATAACTTTTACCTTCAACTAAATCTAATAACGCTTGTAAATAAGTTTCAAAACTATAAACTAAAGCAGCTTCTTTTAACGATATATATTCACCTGTTTTTTTATCTTTTTCTCTAAAATATCTAAATCCTCTTTTCTTAACATAAGCTTTATAACCATTTAAGATTTTATCAAAATTTAAATTTCCATCTATAAACAAATCTTCAGCTTCTACATTTCTGAAAAAGCGGTCAGATTCACCATTAGAAAATGGATAAAATGCTATGAATAATTTTTTCTTATAAAGAGGCACCCATATTTTTGCATTATAATCATCATCTTGTTCTATAAGACCTTGAGTATGCAAAAATTCAATTGCTTCTGTATCTATTTGATATGGTATTTTCTTTTCAGAAAAAAGTATTTTTTCGACAAAATAACGATATTCATTAGCTTTGTTTTTAATATTCTGAATATTTTTATCAATGGTTTCATTAAGAAACCATCGTTCTACTTTTAAATAATCACTATATTCAATAAGATTTTTATCAGAATATTGTGTTATCAATCTTTGTGCAAATGCATTAAGTAAGCCAGGTTGATTAGCTGTTATTTCGAATATTTTCAATTTAACATCTTCATCAAATAACTGACCTGTTGCTTTTTCGTGCATTTCTAATAATGTTCGAGCTTCAGAATCTGTAAAAAATCCTATTTCCAAATTATCTGCTATATTAAATGGACTAGCATTATCTTTAATTAAACCAACAATATTTGAAACGCCAACTAAAACAATTGATTTCACACAATGCTCTTCTCTGCAATGGTATAAATTTCTAACTGTATGTAAAAATTGATTTAACAAGCTAGGATTTAATCCCTCAATTTCATCTATAATAAAAACAAATTTACAATCATTTATTTTTTTGAGTTCAGTATAAAAACCATCTAAAGTTTTACTTTTTAATTCAATTCCAGTATCTTTTAAAATATCATCTGTCATACTTACAATAAATCGTTCTTCTGTAATATTTTTATAATTCTCAATATTTATATGACAAACTTTATAATCCTGTTTTCTAAGTTCAACAGCTAATTGCCTAAAATATGTGCTTTTCCCAGTCTGACGAGGTGCCCATATTGTGAAATATCGTTTTTGTTCAACTAAATCAATTCCACGAGGCAAATCATTATTTCTTTGTAAGGTATAATGTTCAGCCGCTATATTTGGACCACTTGTATTAAAATATTTTCTTCTTTTCATAAAATATGTCCCATTCTTTCTTTTTTTGTGTTTAAATATTTAGAATTAAATTTTTGTGGCTCTATTATGATAGGAACTCTATCTGATATAATTAAACCATATCCATCTATGCCTACTATTTTTCTAGGATTGTTTGTTAATAATTTAACACTTTTAATACCTAAATCAAGTAAAATTTGTGCTCCAATTCCATATTCACGCAAGTCTGCTTTAAATCCAAGTTTTTCATTTGCTTCGACTGTATCACAACCTTCATCTTGTAAGCGATATGCATGCATTTTATTTAACAAGCCTATTCCACGACCTTCTTGACGCATATAAACTATAACTCCAGAACCATTTTCTGCAACCATTTGCATTGCTGTATCTAATTGTTCGCCACAATCACATCGTGCTGAAGCAAATACATCTCCTGTTAAACATTCACTATGAACTCTAACTAAAACATCTTTTTGATTTTTTACATCTCCGTAAACTAATGCAAGATGTTCTTTATCATCAACAATTGAACTATAAATATTAAGTTGAAAGTTTCCGAATTTTGTAGGTAATTTAACACTTTGTTCTTGTTTGATTAACGATTCATTTTTTCTGCGATATTCAATAAGTTCTTCAATAGAACACCATTTTAAGTTGTGTTTTTTTCTAAATACATCAAGTTCTTTAATTCTAGCCATAGTTCCATCTTCATTCATTATTTCGCAAATAACCCCAACTGGAGCAGAACCTGTCATTTTGGCTAAATCGACTGCTGCTTCAGTATGACCAGCTCGTTGTAAAACTCCACCATTTTTTGCAATCAATGGGAATAAATGTCCAGGAGTCACAAAGTCTTGCTTTTTAGAATCAGTATCAATAAGAGATTCAATAGTTTTTGCTCTATCATAAGCTGAAATGCCTGTCGTTGTTCCTTGTTTTACATCGATGCTTTCTGCGAATGCGGTTTTATAAGGGTCATTTGTTAAATCCGCCATAGGCTTTAAGTCTAATTGTTTTGCTATATCCTTAGATATTGGAGCACATATTAATCCACGACCATGAGTTGCCATAAAATTAATTGTCGCAGGTGTTGTTTTTGCACCTATCGCAATTAAATCACCTTCATTCTCACGATTTTCATCATCTGTTACGATAACGATTTCTCCTGCTTTTAACGCAGAAACAACATCCTCTATTGAGTCAAATTCAATTTTCATTTTTCTTTTCCTTATTATTATTTAAATATAAAACGGGGTATATTTAAAAAGGATAGGTAATTCTATCTTCTTTCATCCAGACTATAACTGTCGGTAATGGAGTTTCACCATATCAGTCTTTATAAATTTAAAGAGTCGCGGACTATAACCGCCGGTAAGGAATTTTGCAAAAAACAATCACCTTGCCCCGAAGATGTTATAAATATAACTCTTTTTATCTTTTTTTCAATAAATATCAAATTATTTACAAGATTTTTTATCTAAATTAACTAAAAGCTCATCAAAAACAGATGTTTTTTGCGAGTTATGCAGAAATAGTATTGTGAATTATTCTAAGAGTAAATATGGGAATGGTCATTTAAGAGGTTAGTTTTTTGTGAAAAACTAGTTGAAAATAATTGATCGGTTTTTTGCGAATTATGCAAATATTTAGTATCTTCATTAGTGATTTTCTCTTTTTAATAAATATGATATTGCCAATGTCATAGAATCTTTAGGCATATATTTGCCAGTTTTAAAGGCATTGCGAATTTCTAAGAAAATATCATCTACAATTGGTTTACAGTTTTCATTTCTAAAGATTAATCTTTCTTCTGACTGAAGATTATGTAAAGCTTTACATAATCGGCGTTAAGAACAAACCCGATAAAAACAGATTTTCATTTTTTTATCTGTGGTAATTTGTGTTTATCTGTGGTTTAAATTTACACAATAATAATTCTATTAATCAGTATAAACAATAAAATTAATCTTGTTAATCTTGAAAATCCTGTTATCTTGTCTTAAAAAAAATTGGACGAGTTTAAAAACATGCCCGTTAATATAATCACTTTTTGAACGAGTCGATAAATTCTATTTATACAAATAAGCTCTTAGCTTTTTTCTATTTCTTTTTAGACCATTTTCTGATAACTCTGCTTCGTCTATATTATTTCCCTCAAGTTCATCAGATGATTCCCCTGAATTTTTTTTATGAATATCAGCCCTAGCTTGCATTGCTATTGCACTTGCCTTTGCAGCAACAGCTCTATCTGCACCAGATGGACCTTGTGGTGATAATGCGGCTCGTGCAATAATTTGTGCTTTTGCCAAATTAGCTTCTGGATTATCTGAAGACATACTTGTATCCATCGATACATGACCACCAATTGCATACATTTTGCCATCAGGTCCTTTTTGATAAGTATAATGCGCTCCACCTTTGGCATAACCTCCAGATGCGGCTAAGTGTTGTTGTTCATGAGTTTTAACTTCTGAATCTCTAGCTTTTAGTTTTTCAACAACTGATTTTTCTTCATCAGTCAATTTGTTTTTATCTTTTTCTTTATCTTTATTAGTCTTTTCATTAGCATTAATAGGAGACATCAAGCCATTTTCTTGCATTATTAGCCCTTGGGCTTCTTTTGACAAGCTTAATTTTACAGATGCATCAACTTCACTTTTGCCTTTTTGAAAAGCTGAAGAGTTCTGATTTTTATACTGTGATGAATAATCAGAAATAGCATTGGATTTAAAATCCATTAAAGAATCTGTGGCTCCTATTATCATAATTTATTGTCCTTTTTTATTTTGAATCCATTTTTATTAATGGATTCAAATATAAATTAAATTATTTTATTCGTCTTTTTTCTTTTTCTTCTTTTTTTCTTTTACAGTAATTTCTGTTGCATTTCCTTCTGCATCAGCTTTTATTTGAACATTATTTTTAGCTACAATAGCATCAGCTTTTATAACTTCTTCACCTTTTTTAATAACAGTAGATTCACTAATTTTAAAAGTTTTATCTTCTTTGTTATCCTTTTTACCAACAGTTACAACAATTTCTGTAGCAGAAACAGATACAACTTTTCCTTTAGTTCCTTTTTTTCCTTTAGCATTTGCTGTCAAAGCAAGTGCACTCATAAATAAAATCATCAAAACTTTCTTCATTTTCAATTCTCCTTTTGTTAATTTGAAAATTATTTAATTATGTGAAAATAATAACAACTATTTTCAATTACATAATTATATTAATTCTAATATATATCAACTCCAACAAAATATCAATTTTTTTCATTAAAATTTTAAACTTTTTATTTTATATCGACTATTTCACCTTAAAGTTTAGGAATAATAATATTTTTTTGCATTTTTATTTCTCTGTACAAAGAAGCCCGGAGTGTATATTTAAATCCAGTTGCTGGGATAACTCCAACAACAGTTATCCCTGTGATAAGATCTATGATGACAGACAAAATAAAGATTATAGCTATAGGAACAATATATCCATTAGTCAAGTTCCAACTTTGTGGTATAGATTTTATAGGATTCATACTGCTTTCAGTTATTATAAAGCCTGTGAAATATAACTTAACATATAAGAATATAGCAAATAAAAATATACAAAAACTTAAAACTATGACAAATAATGAAAGAATAATACTTATAGTTAAATCAAAAGATAAAAATATCAGACCAATAGAAAGAAAAGTTCCTAACGATAAAGCAAATGGAAATGCTTTAATAAATCCTAATAAAATATAAGGGATAGTTAACAATGGTGATTTCTTCACTAATTCTGCAATTCCTTGTTTTGATTTATTTTCACTAGATGCTTTTGCCATTAATATAATTATGACATGTGCTGTTGATATAAAAAATCCAATAATAAGTAAAATTATCATAACTTTATATAAAAACATTGTGATTTGTTGATGAACATCTGGCTGCTGAGTTAAAGCTATAATATTCGCTCTTAAATCTAGAAATGCTTGTTGAGAGCCTATTGATATTGATGACTTTAGGGCATTATCAAATAATAATTTATAACGCTCAAAGACTGCAATTTCATCAAAATTATTAATTAAAAACTTAGGTAACCATGATTGTCCCAAAAGAATTAAAGTTGATACTAAGCATAAAGGAATCCACCACCCCTTAAAGCCACTCCATGCATCTTGAAAAGCTGTTTTTATCATAATACAATTAAATGGTTATATTTATTTTTTAGAACTATCTCCAAATCTTCTTTTTTGCTTTCAGTTGCACATATCGCAAATATTGTAGGACCACTACCTGATATAATTGCACGCATCGCACCATTTTTTTCTGCAAAATCTTTTAACATCTGTATAACTGGAAATTTTCTTAATAATCCTGATTCTAAATCATTATGTATGTTTTTTGCGATTTGTGCAATATCATTGTTTTTCAAGCCTAGTAATAAATTATCTAAAGTTGCACAAGTCGCAATTTTTGTATAATTTTTATATCCCCAAGCAGCACTTACAGGAAATTTTGGATTGATACATAGGATATGTAATTTTGGAAAAGAAAAGTCTATTTTTGATACCCCCTCCCCTATTCCATTTGCGATAGCTGGTTGTGGATTTAAGAAAAATGGAACATCTGCACCTAATTTTTTTGCTATTTCTAATAATTTTGAATAAGATATCCTATTATATTTTTTTTGTAAAATATTCAAAATAGTAGCAGCATTAGAACTACCACCACCTAATCCTGCGGCTATAGGAATATTTTTTTCAACAGTAATATTACAATTCAAAGAAATATCTGCACACTTCGCATATTCATTCACTGCTTGCCAACATAAATTAGTTTTATCTAGTGGAAATCCTTCAGACTTTGAAAATAATTGAATTCCTTCATTTTCAGTCTCAATATATTCTATTTTATCTGCAATGTTATTTAAAGGATAAAATAGTGTTTCTATTGTATGATAACCATTATCTAGTTTTCCAGTAACTTCAAGAAATAAATTTATTTTTGCAATTGATTTATACATATTATGTCTAACTAAAGATATTCTTTTAATATCTCTCTAATTTTATTTTCTTTTAAATTAGTGCATTTTGCAATAATTTCAATAGAAACATTATTGCGATGAAAATTTACAATTTCTTTTTTATTTTTTTCTTCTATTTTTCTTATTTCTTCATCTGCCTTTTTATTTGCTTCGTCTGCCTTTTTATTTGCTTCGTCTGCCTTTTTATTTGCTTCGTC
>JAOZMT010000016.1:10383-15096 GCA_029934175.1 Victivallales bacterium
GCCTTTCTTTTTTCTTCTTCAGCCTTTCTTTTTACAGTTTCTATTTTTTTATCTAATAAAATTTTTTCTTTTTTAAATTGAATTTTTGCATCTTCTCTTCCTTGATCTAAAAAAGTATCAATGCCTCGTTGAATTTCTCTTTGATGCTCCGCTTCATCAGTAATATAATCAAGGTCTTCAGGTGTTAATCCAGACTTACAAATTCTTTTTTTTACTCTGAGGTATGTATCTTTAAAATCATTTGTTTCAAACTCTGAAAAATCTTCTTCTGAATTATTTTCATTTTTACTTTTTGCAGCTAAGGCAAACCAAGGAGCATACTTTGGATTCTCTTGATTTTTATTTATATTTTCAACAATATTTTTTTGCAATGCAAATGTTAATTTATTTTTTTGTAAAAAATCTAATTCTCTAGTATTATTATTTATTATATCTAAAACTTCTTTGCGTTTTGTGTTTAACTCATTTAAAGACCCATTTAACCATAAATCATCTTCATTTATAAATCTATTTAACTCTTCTGGTTGCATAAATGAAGTTACTGTATTTCTATTTGTTCCAAGAGAATCATCTACAAGCCAAATTATTGTTATTGCAGGGTATAATTGACGGTAGTCTTTCACTTTATGTTCTTTACCTTTTTTATCTAAATATATGCGTTTTAAATCAATATCTTCAAGTTGTAAAGAAGTATTTAAGCAATGATAAAGATAAAATCTTTGAATAATATCTTGTTTATACCATTGTTGCATATCTATTATTATGAATTTACCATTGACTTCACACCTAAAATCAAACTCTACAATACTTGCATCATCTGTTAATCGTGCTGTTTTATCACTTTTGTTGATATTTTCTATACTATCTATTTTAATATCTAAAAAATCTTCTAAAAAAGACTTTGCTATTTCTAAGTCAGAAAATACTTTTTTAAAAAACCTATCACTGTTCAATGGTGCTAAAAACATAACAACCTCCTTTTACTTTTTTTCACTTTTCTTAACAAATAAAACTTCATATTTTGTTAATATATTTTCTTGAAAACTTTTAGGTAATCTTCCCCAATCAAATAGATCTACCAAAATAGGGATATTAGACTCTTGTATCATATCTTTAAATCTTAAAAAAACATTTTTATTTACCATTTTCAAACCTTCTTGTCTAACAACTAAATCTAAATCACTTCCATCATGACTTTCTCCAGTAACTCGGCTTCCATAAGCCCATACTTCTACAGTATGTTCAAATACTTCATTTGCTATGTCGCAAAGAATTTGCTTATCTTTTTCTCTAAGATGAAGCATTGCATCGTGAATTTATAGAATTTACAACATTTCTAGAATCAATAATAAATTGTGGTAATAAAATTAAAGTATCTTTAGCAAAACCAACTCCATAATAATGAGCTGTTGAATTTCTATTATCTCTATATTCTAACCAAGGAGTAACTTCATCAATATTTAGTATATCAAACTTTACTGCATTTCTAAAAATTTCTTTAAAATATAGCTTATCAACTGCTTTTGAACTATGAAAATAAAATTTTAATAACTTTTTAAGAAGTTTTCCTACTTGTTCTAATATTATTTCAAATTCTTTTATAGCTGAGGAGCGAAATACTTCATATTCTACGCTATCTTTTTCAGTTTTATTTAGCTTTTTCAAAGAATATTCCTATGCATTTACACATCTTCCTAAAAAAACAGTATCTATTTTCATTCCATCACTCTACTATTTCATCAAAATGATATTGCTCATTATATTTATTAATTTCATCAACAATTTGAATAGCTAATTTCAAAGCATCTAACCCTTGTTGACCAGAAACCTTTGTCTCTTTTTGTGAATTATTATCAAATCTATCTTTAACAGTATCAATAAAATCAGTTAATTCCATTTCAAGCGCATTGTATTCATCTAAATCAACCTCTTTCTTTGCTAATGCAAGTTTGCCCTTTTTCACAACAAGTCCTTTATGAGAACCATAATCTAATGATATATAAGCATCATTTTGGAAAACACGAAAGCGTCTTGTTGGATCTTGGCTAACTCTACTAGCAGTTAAATTTACAACAGCACCATTTTTAAATTTCAAACGAACATTTGCAATATCTTCTGTTTCACTCAAAACAGGAATTCCAACTGCATCAATTTTTTCAACTTCCGAATCAATCATACTCAAAATCAAATCAATATCATGAATCATTAAATCAAGCACAACACCAACTTCAACTCCTCTTCGATGTTGTCCTGGGCGTGCTGGAGGGTAAACTGCAAGTCTATGAACTTCAATAAATCTTGTCAATGCTTTACGAGATTCTAAAAATGACATTGCAGGATTAAATCTTTCTACATGTCCAACTCCTAAAACAACATTGTTTTCTTTTGCTAATGCAACTAATTTTGTTGCATCTTCAATTGTAGTTGCAAGAGGTTTTTCCATCAATAAATGCTTTCCACTTTTCAATAAACTAGTAGCCACTTCATAATGTTTTGTTGCAGGAACTGCTATACTTAATGCATCACATTTTTCTGATAATGCTTCAATTGTATCAAAAACTTGAGTGTCAAATTCTTCAGCAATTTTAACTGCATTCTCATTACTTACATCAAAAACACCTATTAATTCTGCATTTTCAACATTTTTATAAAGGCGTGTATGATGTCTTCCCAAAGCCCCAACACCAATAACTCCAACTTTTATTTTTTTATTCATTGTCAACTCCCTTTTTTAAATGATTTAATAATCCATTTGTAGCATCTTCTAAAATATCAAGAACTTCCTCAAATCCTGCATCCCCACCATAATATGGGTCAGGAACTTCACTTGGTGACATTGTCGAACAAAAATCTATAATTTTATAGATTTTTGCTCTATCTTCTGCGATTTGTGCAAATGATATTAAATCATCATAATTACTATTATCCATTGCTATAATATAATCAAAATCCTTAAAATCATCTTTGATAATTTTGCGAGATATGCTAGTTAAATCATATCCTCTTTTAATAGCATGGGATTGCATTCTTGCATCCGCATTTTGTCCTGCATGATAGCCATAAGTTCCAGCAGAATCACACATAATAAATTCTTCAAGACCTGCATCTTCAATAACGCCATTCATTACAGCTTCTGCTGATGGTGAACGACAAATATTACCTAAACATACAAATAATATTTTGCAATGCTTCATTTTATAAGCCGTCAAATAAATTTGAAAGCGAACCAAATCCTGATTGCTTTTTGATTTTAGGATTATTATCAGATTTGTTTCGTTCAAATTTTTGTTGAGGAGTATTTTCGACAATTTCTTCATCTTCATCTTCTCTAACTTTCTCTAGCCCTATTTGATGCTTATCAGAATCCATTTTTATAACCTTGACTAATATTTTTTCGCCAATGCTAACAGCTTCTTTTGCATGATTAATTCGTTTCTTTATACCTAATTTAGATATATGAACTAATCCTTCAATTTCATTTTCTAATTCAACAAATGCACCAAATGCTTCTAATTTCACTACAGTTGCAGTTGATATATTTCCTAATGCATATTTTGATTCAATATCACTCCAAGGTGTTGATGCAGATTTAAAACTTAAAGTTATTTTTTCAGTTTTCCAGTTTAATGCTTTAATGGCAACACGAACTTCATCTCCTTCTGAAAGAATAGAATCAGCCTTTACACCTCTTTTCCACGATAATTCAGACATAGGAATAAGGCCATCGACTGGACCTAAGTTTACAAAAACACCAAAGTCTAAAATTTTGCGAACTGTGCCAGTAACAATATCTCCTACTTGCAATGATTCTCTTAACGACTCTTTTTCTTGCTCTTGTTCATCTAATAATATTTTACGCCTTGAAACAACAAGGTTACTTGATTTCATTTCTTGAACATGAAATGCATAACTATTCCCAATTAATTTATCAGCTGATTCTCTATTTAGGGACATTTGAGAATAAGGACAAAAAGCTTCTGAGCTACCAACTTTCACGATATATCCACCCTTTTGCTCTTTTAAAACCTTCCCTTCAACAGGAATGCCACTAGAATAAGCGTCAAGTAAATGTTTATCCATGGTGTCGCCTGACATTTTAACTGTCAGAAAAATGCCTTCATCTGTAGAATCAATATAATAAGCTTCGATTTCATCGCCAACTTTAATTGATAATTCTCCATCAGTTAAAAACTCTTCTCTATTAATAATACCTTCACTCATTGCTTTGATATCAACAAAAATTGTTTTTTTATCAATTGAAGATATTGTTCCAGTAACCTTGTCGCCTGATTTAAAATCCATTTTAAGATTATCCATACTAGCATTTAATATAGATTCAAAATTTTCTCTATCCATTCAAAAGTTCTCCTTTTTAAGTTTTATAAAAATATGTTCTAAATATACCATATAATATCTATAAAAACAACTTTTTTAGAAAGATTTTTGATTTTTTTATAGATATATTATAAACAAAAGGTCTTTATTATAACTTTGAACGGTAAAAAATGACTTCAAAAAGAGATAATAGAGATTGGGAAAAATACTTCTAAAAACAGAAAGCGAAGTAACTATATACTAACATTTCGGAATTGAAAAAAAATTAAGAATAAAAATATTTAAATATTTTATAATAAACTTGTTATATCAATAAAGTATATTATATTAATGTTGTATATTTTAAAACATTAAAAAAAGGAGTTTATTATGAATTTT
>JAOZMT010000267.1 GCA_029934175.1 Victivallales bacterium
AGAGGCAGAATTATTAAAAATAATTATTCTGCTTAATTCTTCTCAATAATTTTTTGTTTTGGACGGCGTAAAGAACAACGCCAATTATTGTTGTGTGAATTAAAACCACGGATAAACGCAAATTACCACAGATAAAAAAAATAAAAATCTGTGTTTATCTGAGTTCATCTGTGGTTCAGTTAATTATTAAAATCTTCAATTCTTTTTAATTATTAAGGTTGTAATTAGAAAAAATATAAATATAATCAATGGGTTTGAGGGATGTCTTTCCATTAATCCAAAATCCAATAATCCATAACCTTCAAGTTTAAGGTCATCTTAAGATCCAGAGGTTTCTATTTTCCTTGCTTACGGCTCGTGTGCTTAAAGTTTATAAACTACAAATGCATACTTCGCAAAAAAATATGAGATACTATGAGCGGTTGAAAAATCAATTTTTGCATAAATAGCAAAAAAAAAGCTGAAAAAATTTGATTTTTTAAGTAAATATGATAAATTAATGACTTCTGAGGGCGTATAGCTCAGTTGGCTAGAGCGCTACGTTGACATCGTAGAGGTCACAGATTCGAGTTCTGTTACGCCCACCATTTCCCTTTATTATACTATGGATACCTTATGAACTTTAAAATATTTTTTGCTATTTGTATCATTTGCTTTTTTACAAGCAATATTTTTTCTGATGATATGAAATTATATAGCTATTCGCCTTTTTATTCATATATGAAAAAAGGTGATAACGAACAAGTCGCATATCCTCCATTTTACTCTTATGAAAAACAAAACAATAAAATCGAAACAGATATTTGTTGGCCTTTATATATTAATTATAAATCAGAAGTTGTGAACTTTTGGCGTTTCTTATTATTATATGCAAAGTATGATAAAAATGATGTTCAAACGGCAGGTGGAGTATTTCCTTTTGCTTTTTGGGGAAAGAAAAAAGATAACCAAAGTTATTTAGGAATTTTCCCATTTTATGGAGATTTAGAAGATATTGGAGGTTATAACAAAATAGACTTTTATGGTTTTCCTTTTTATCTAAGAATGGAACAAGACAAGGGAATTTCTACTTCATATTTTTGGCCATTCCACTCAGACTTTAAAGGAACTGAACGAGAAAAATCTAGAATATTACCTTTTTATGCAAAAAACCACAAATATAACGATTATATCATAGAGTCTTATGCTTGGCCTTTTTGGAATAGCTTTAAATCATTAAAAAAAGACTCTACTGATTACGGTTGGATGTCTTGGCCTTTTTTAGGTTACAATCAACATAAAGATATTCAAGAATGGAATTCATTTTGGCCATTTGTTAAAATATCCGAACGAGGAGAAAATGGAAAATTAGGAAGTGGATTTCATTGTCCTTGGCCATTTGTTCAATATGAAGATAATATGCAACCAAATAAATACAAATTTTATTTATGGCCATTTTGGGGCGAACGAATTGCTCAAGATGTATACTATGAATTTATAGGATGGCCTTTTTATAGTTATAAAAATGAAATATTTGAAACTGAAAGAATTGAATCTTTTTATCTTTTACCATATTGGTCTAATTATAAATATGATAAAAATGACAATGTTAAAAAAGTTTATAAGCATTTTTGGCCATTTTATTCTTCTTTTTCGGAAAATGAAGTTTATGAATTTAGAGCTTTTGATTTTTGGTTAGGAAAAACAACTAATGTTGTTGATAGAAATTGGGGACATTTGTTCACATTTTATGAATATGTAAAAAATGGAGATCAAGAAAAAACTGATATTCTATGGGGTGTATATTGCACAGATCGCAATATGAATGGACATAAATCATCATTTAAAATTTTCCCTTTTTATTCTGAAATTGAATTTTATGAACCAATAGATAATTCTGCGAACTATGCAACAAATGAAAATAGTTATCTTTGTGGTGTTATTAAAAATATAAACTATTCAAATGATACCACTAAAACAAAAATTTTATGGTGTATTGAATTTTAAATGGACAATTTATCTGATGAGTATTTCATGGGCTTAGCGTTAGAGCAAGCAAGGTTAGCATTTGAAGCAGGAGAAGTTCCTATAGGAGCTGTTGCAGTAATGAATAATGAAGTTATCGCACAAACATATAATCAAGTAGAAGAAAATCAATTAGCAACATCACATGCCGAGTTATTGATAATAAATAAAGTTTCAAAAATTATTTCGAATTGGCGTTTAGAAGATATTGAAATATATGTAACAAAAGAGCCATGTGCGATGTGTGCAGGAGCATTAGTAAATGCTCGTGTAAAACGAGTTATTTATGGAATGTCAGATCCTCGGTCAGGTGGAACTGGGTCAGCATTAGATATCACAGGTTTCCCAGGTATGCTACACAATGTAATAGTCCAACGAGAGGTTTTAGACTCTGAATGCAAGGAATTGATTCAAAAATTTTTTAAACAAGTGAGAAAACGATAAGGAATATATGATATTTCAAACGAATAAATAAAATAATCTTTAAAAAATGGATAAAAAAGTTGATTTTAGTTATTTTATAAGTATAATATAATTATGAAAGCAATACAATTTAAATGGAATAAACAAAAATCTGTAACAAATGAACAAAAACATTATGTATCCTTTCAAGAAGCATCGACTGTTTTTTCAGATGAATCAGCAATTGATTCTAAACAATATAGGAGATAAATATGAAAGAAGAGTATGATTTATCAAAAATGAAATCAAGAAAGAATCCTTATGCTAAAAGAATGAAAAAACAAGTTACAATACGATTAGGAATAGATGTTATTGATTATTTTAAAAAAATGGCAGAAGAAACAGATATTTCATATCAAAGTTTAATTAATCTATATCTTAAAGATTGTGCAAATTCACATAAAGAATTAAAATGGCAATAATAAAACAGGAGTTTTTATGGCAAAGCAAGATTTTATAAGTGAAGCCCTATACAAAGGGACAAAAAATATTGATCAAAAAAATAATCAAGAGGTTGTAGAGAATATTCCAGAGCCTAAATCTGATAAAACATTTAAAAAAGCTTTAGAACGAAGATTATCAGAATATATAAAATTTAAGCGTGATATAACTGCAAAATATTCTGAATCATTAGCAAAGTTTCCAGATGAAATTGAATCCTGTGAAGATTACTTTAACTGTTTGCATAAAGCAAATAATCAGTTCAAAGAAATATATGATAAAATTGAGTCTCTTGATGATTCACAATGGAATGATAATTTTTCAGCACAGTTAGCAAATGCTATGAGATTTCTAGAAGATTCCCGTTTAGAACATATTCGTAATATGACTCAAATGGAGAAGTTTAGTAGTATAAAAAACAATACCCAACAAGTAGCTAATTCCTTTATTCCTGAAATGTTATCTTTATCATTTAAACAACTTTTTAAATTAGGTTTATATTTCTTTTTGCCTTTAATAATAGCAATTTTTTTAAGTGCGATTATACTTGCTATCTCATACACTGTCGCCTTTTAAGGTATAAATGAATTATTTAGTATACAAAATATTATCCCCTATATTTGAGTATATTAAAACTCAAGGATATAGTAATCTAGGAACGGGATTGATTATTATTTTTGTAATATTTCTTATTTATTACTTCATAAAACAACCTAAAATTAGTTTAGATTTTTTTGGCAAGTTTCAGATTGCACTTAAAAACTACTTTACACTTTAGGCTAGAAATTTAAAGTGTCAGAGTTCCGCTTTTAGGGGCTGTCGATTTAATCAATTCATAGTGCAAAGCACAAAACCGTAGCGCCACCGTCTCGGTGGCAGAATGTTAATATACTGGGAAAGATACTTAATTTAAGCTTTTGTTCCCAAATAAGCAATGTATTCTTCTCAGTATCTAAGCATTATGCCGCCGAGACGGACGGCGCTACGAGTAAATCGACAGCCCCTGAAAGCGGAACTCCGACGATTTTTTTTGATTTTTCCAACTCAAAGTGTCAAGACCTTATTGAAACTAGCAAAACTTTATTACTTAAAAAAGCAATTCCTGAAAAATGCCCTGAAGATGCAGCTCATATAGCAATAGCTACATTTTATAATATTGATTATATTGTTACTTGGAATTTTAAGCATATAAATAATCCATTTATGAAAAAGAAAATCAGAAAAATAATAGGAGATAAAGGGTATATATACTGCAAACGGCTGAAAAACAAACTTCCTGAAAGCGCAAACAACAGCTCTTT
>JAOZMT010000017.1:0-3579 GCA_029934175.1 Victivallales bacterium
GTCAAGTTATTAAATTGTAAAAATTAATAGGACAACTGTTTTTAAAGAGGATACATTATTTGCTTAAAAATTTAAAATAAATGCTTTTTAGTATAATTTTTTTCATAAAATATATATAATTTTTCATTCAAATTAAAAAAATTAGAATGGGTATATTATTTTTTGGCAATCGCCTAAGTATTTTTCCCAGTATATTAACATTCTGCCACCGAGACGGTGGCGCTACGGTTTTGTGCTTTGCACTATGAATTGATTAAATCGACAGCCCCTTCAAGCGGAAGTCCGGTTAATAGCTTTAGCTATGTTTTGATTACAGACTTTTAAGTGGAAACCAGCGATAAATCGCTTTATCGGACTTCCTAAAGCGGACTCTGACTATTTTTTCGACTATTTGTAATTGAAAGTGTAAAGTTCATTTGAAATTAGCCAATTAGATTTTAACATTATTGAATCTAATATAATTAAAAAGTATCTAAGATCTTGAATTATAATGATATATTCTATATTTGGTTGCTAGGATTTTTTGTTGCACTTTAATAAAGTTGGTATTATTTTATTGACATCGCCAGCTCCTAAAATTGCTATTACACAATTTTTTTGTTTTGCGACTTGTGCAATTTTTTCATTATCGGATATATCTAAATATTCTGCATCTGTTTCTAATTTATTTATTAAATCATTTGATGATGTTTCATATTTATCAGTCCACGCAGCAAAAATATCTGTAACTAAAACTTTATCAGCAATACTCAATTCTATAGCAAATTCTTCTATATATTTTTTTAATCTTTCATATCTGTGAGGTTGAAAAATGACAATTAGTTTGTATTTAGGATAGTTTTTTTTAATTGTTTTTAGAGCATTATGAACTTCAGTAGGATGATGAGCATAATCTTCAAGTATGACCTTATTATTTTTTTTATAATGTTCAGTCATTCTGCGACTAACACCAGGGAAAGATTTTATTGCACAAGTCGCATTATTTTGTGATATACCAAGTTTTTTAGCAATTTCAATTGCGAAGTGTGCATTTGTTTTTTGATATTCACCCCATTCGCTAGGGCAGGGGGTTGTATCAATTTGATTAAGCTCTATAAATTGTGAATTGGTATGGAAATTTAAAATTTCAGTATTTTGACTAATCGGAGCAATTATAAATGCACTCTTTTTTGCACAAGTCGCAAAATTCTCTAATAATTTATCCTTACCACCAAGTCCCCATTCATGATCATCTTCAATGTTTATAAAAAGAGCTATATCAGGATTTAATAAAGTATGAGAACCATCACTTTCATCAGCTTCTGTAATAAAAATCTTTCCATTACCAGCACTTGATGACTTCTCCCAAGAATTAACTTTCCCTCCAATCATATAACCTGGACTCATATTCATTTCTTTTAAAATATGAACTAACATAGCAGTAACTGTTGTTTTCCCATGAGAACCATTGATAGCAACAACTGTATCAAAGTTTTTTGCGATTTGTGCTAAAAATTCACCGCGTAAATAAGTTGGGATATTTTGTGAACGAGCATATTCTAATTCTACATTATCATTAGAAATAGCAGATGAATATATTACTACAGTTTGTGAATTTTTTGGGATATTTGTTTGAGAATGACCAATTGTGACTGAAATATTTTCTTTTTGAAGCATTTTGATATTTGCATTACTCGCAATATCTGAGCCTGATACAGAATATCCTTGTTCTTTAACGATAATAGCAAGAGGAGCCATGCCAGCTCCACCACATCCAATAAAATGATAATGACAAGATTTGTCTAACTGCATTATCCACCCATAGCAGAAGCCATAAATGAACCTTGTTGATTTATTGCAGATACACTTGTTTCCATGTGAGCATAATGAGCCCAAAGTTCTGTTTCATAATCTAATAATCTTAAATTAAGGTAATCAATTTCTGATTGAGTGTCTTTTATTTTAGCGCTAATACCTGTTTTTCTACTTGAAACACGACCATCAATAGGATCAACAAAAGAGTCTAACAAATCTTCAAAGCCATCCATTATACCAGCATCACGACTTCTAAATAAGTCTTCAACAGCATCAAAATTATTTTCTAACGCATCATCGAATTTTGCTTCATCAACTAAAAATAATTCATTTTCTTCACTTTTAGACCAAAGACCTATTTTATGCATAGAATTAAATGCTTCATCTAAAACGCCAGTAGTATCAAAACCAGTCATTGCAAGTCTTGATTTTGAACCTATTTCTGAGATTAATCTATCTCCTTGCAAGTGTCCTAAAGACTCTAAATTTCCTTCTTCTCCAAGTCCAACAGAACCATAAGCTTTAACTTCTTTCATTGTTTTGTTGTATTTCTCTAAAAAATCTTCGACAAGAGATTTTATAGTTTCTGTATCATGTTTGATATTAATGGTAGCAGAACCTGTTGCTTTAAAATTAAAAGAAACACCAGATACTGCATCATCAACTCCTGTATTGTCAGAACTTGTAATAGCAATATCATTTATAGTAGCAACTAAATCCAATGCTGTTTGTTTTACATCTTTAAAATCATCTAAAGTTGCAGAGTTTAAAATACCTAATTCTTGTAAAATTCCATCCGTATCATCATTAATTTGAATTTCAGTTACTCCTGTCTTATCTCTTTCTAAAACTAAAGTCGTTCCAATTATAGTTGCTTTAACTTTGTTGTCATCATCCATATTGGCAGATGCAGTATTTATTAAGTCTTTTATATCGGTTAAAGATTCAGAACCAGTTGTTTCTATAGTTGCACCACCGATTTGAAAAGAACCAGCAGCTCCTCCATTTAATTGTAAGTCAGAAGTAATATCAGATACACCATTAATAGGATCTGTTCCTAAATTAGAACTTGCAACCCGATGAGCTGCCGCTAAAGTTGTAACAACAGTATTATAAGCGCCAGAAGTAGAAGTGTTTTCAGCAGTCGCAGTAATCGTATCAGAGTCCGATGATTCAGCAGCCATTTGTCTCCAAGTAGAATAATCATTTAATTCTCTAGCAACATCTTTTAATTCATTCAAAGAAGTATCAACAGTATTCCATGCTGCTAATAAATCCTCTTCATCATCAATTTTTTCTTCAAATGATGTAATTGGCATTTTTTTAGCATCAACTAATACCTTAATAATGGCTTCTGTATCTAAACCAGATGTACCTATCCCACTCAAACGCATTGGCATTTTAATGTCTCCTATTTTTGACTAATTTTCTTTTACTATAACTATACATATCGGTATTTTTAAAATTTTGTTTAGTTAAAAACAAAAAAAAATGCCGATTTCTCGGCATTTTTTTAATAAATCAATAATTAACCTAGTAATTGCATTACAGATTGTGGTAATTGATTTGCTTGAGCTAACATCGCATTTGATGCATTTGATAAGATTTGGTTCTTAGCAAATATAGTTGACTCACGAGCCATATCAACATCTCTAATTTTAGATTCAGCAGCTCTTAAGTTATCTTCATAAGAAGTTAAAGCTGATGCAGTATGTTCCATTCTAACTTGTTGAGCACCTAAAGAAGCTCGTGTTGTAGCGATTGTATTTACCGCAGTGCTCATTA
>JAOZMT010000017.1:3679-14841 GCA_029934175.1 Victivallales bacterium
GATTTTCCAGTTATACGACCAATCTCATGATTTAAAGCTTCAAACTCCTCTTGTATATTGCCTTTATCTGTTGAAGATACAATACCTTTTGATTCGATAGCTAAAGCTTTCATTCTTCCTAGCATATCACTAATTTTTTGTAACCAACTATCACCAGTTTGAATTAATGAAATACCATTGTTTACATTTTGTCTTGCCATTGCAACACCTTTAACTTCTGCTCTCATTGTTTCACTGATACCTAAACCAGCTGCATCATCAGTGTTTGAAATAACACCAGTTGATAATTTAGTCATTGATTTTTTCATAGCCGCTGAATTTTTACTGTAACTACTCCATACATTAAACGCCGCTGTGTTGTTTTGAATTCTCATTTTAAAACTCCTTGTTTTTTTGTTTTTGACTTCCTTGCCAAAAGTTTTGTTTTTTAAGATTAATTATTAATCTTTGTTAAATTTTATGAAACCGTTTGTTTCGTAATTGTTGAATTCGCAAAAGCCGTGCCAAAGTTATTTTTTTTGTATTTATATTTAAATAAATTTATTATTTAGGTATAAAACTTGAAATAATTTGATTTTTTTTATAATTGTGTTAAATTATAAACAATAAAAATGTTAATAAAAACCAAAGGAATTAATTATTATATGAAAACACTAAATTTATATGTCGCAAAAAACTTCTTGTTAACTCTATTTGTAACAGTAGGGATACTAGTTTTTGTCTTAATGCTAAGAAGTCTTAATGATGTTTATGAAATCCTATTACAAGGAATGCCTGCAATGATAATACTAGAGGTTTTATTGTATGCTCTGCCTTTAACATTGTCAATGGCAATACCTTGTGCAACTTTAATTGCCATTTTATTAAATTTTGGTCAAATGTCAGCAAGTAATGAAATAACTGCGATGCGTGCAAATGGTATATCTATTTTGCAGATAATAGCACCTGTTTTAATTATAGTGTTTCTTTTAACTTGTGTATGTTTGCAATTGCAACTTGATACCGCACCAAAATTAGCATGGAAAATTGAAACATTACGAAAAGGCTCAAGTGGCGAACATGTTCTATCAGGCTTTAAAGAAGGTGGTGTTCAGAACGATTTTAACAAAATGAGAATCTTTATAGATAAAAAAGGCGAGAATAAAAGTATAAAAGGAGTTGAGATATTTAAAATAGGCGAAGATAAAAAAATTATTCAGCATATAAAAGCTGTATCTGGCAAATTAGAGTATGTAGAAGAAGATGGAATTATAAATGTAACTTTATACGATGCAGCTGTCGAAACTTATGACAAAGATACAGGAAGTGAACGGCGTTCTTTCAGTTCTGCTATGATTTTCCCTGTTGATTTTAAAAATAAGTTTAATGAAAAAGATTTATTGAAGCGTGTGCGGTGGATGTCTTTCTCTGAAATATATGGTCAAATTATATTAGAAAAAAAACGAAATGTTGATACCACTCGTTTAGAAGTAGAAGTAAATAAAAGAATTGCATTGGCTTTATCGCCTATTGCATTTGTTCTTATTGGACTCCCTTTATCTATAAGGATTTCAAGAAAAGAAAATTCTGTAGGGATATTTGTTAGTATTATTTTAATCGCTATATATTTTGCTTTTGTCTATATTTGTGACTCTCTACATACTAAACCTGAATATTATCCTCAATTACTACTTTGGATACCGAGTGTTTGCTATCAAGTTGTAGGGATATTTTTGATTTATAGAATAACTAAAAGATAATATAATGAAAGAAAAAATAAAACAAATAATATCTAATCATTCTGAAAATATAAAGAAAATAGCTTTAGATATACATAAAAATCCAGAATTAGGAAATGAAGAATTTAAAGCTTCTAAATGGCAAATCGAATATTTAGAGGAAAATGGTTTTGACATTGAAAGAGAATTTAAAGGAATAAAAACAGCTTATAAAGCATCGTTTGGGGCAGGGCATCCTGTTGTATGTGTAACTTCTGAGTATGATGCACTTCCTCAACTTGGTCATGCATGTGGACATAATCTCATAGCTGGTTCATCATTAGCAACTGGCATTGCACTCAAAGAATTAATAGAAAATAAAGAGTTTCCAGGCACTATTATTATAATGGGGACTCCAGCTGAAGAAAGTGCTGGTGGGAAAGTTGTTTTATTAAGAGAACAAGCTTTGGAAGGTATTGATATTGTTTTGCAAGCTCATCCCTGCTATTACACTTCTCCATCTGTTAGAATGGCTGCTGTTACACGATTCAATATACATTTTATGGGAAAGACTGCACATGCCGCAGATTCTCCAGAAGATGGCATAAATGCTCTTGATGCAACTAGACTTCTTTTCAATGGTGTAGATGCTTGGAGACAACAGCTTCCTGAAACTGCAAGGGTTCATGGCGTTATCACAAATGGTGGAGAGAGACCAAATATCATTCCAGATAAATCATCTAGCTTCTTTTATATTCGTTCTTTAGATAATGCCTATCTTGATAAAATGGCAAAACGCTTTAGAGACATTGCGAAAGGTGCAGCTTTAATGACTAATACAGAACTTACAATAGAAGATGATCCTACTCCATATAAAGCAGTAGAACCTAATTATTCATTAAATAATACTTTTTATACAGAAGCTGATTTATTAGGATTAAATCCTAAATGGAGTCCGCCGTGTAGAGCATCGACTGATTTTGGTGATATGAGTTGCGTGCGACCAGGAATTCAACCATTTTTTGATATTACAGATGGGCAAACAATTCCATTACATACAAAAGGATTTGCACAAGTCGCAAAAAGTGACTATGCTATAAAGCAAATGTTTATTGCAGCAGAAGCATTAGCTATTGTTGGAATTAAATACTTTACTGATAAAGAATATAGAAAGCAAGTTGCAAGTGATTTTGAAAATAAAAAAGGGGATGTAAAATAATAACAAAAAGGAGCATTTTATGGAAAATACATTTACAAATTCAGAACCAAACAAAGATGGATATTTTGGAGAATATGGAGGAAGTTTTATTCCACCAGATTTACAAGTCATAATCGATGAAATAACAGTTGCATATTTAGAAGCTATCAAAGATGAAACCTTTTTAAATGAACTAAAAGCATTATATCAATATTATGTTGGCAGACCTACTCCTGTTTTTTATGCAAAAAATTTATCAAAAAAATATGGTGCAAATATTTACTTAAAGCGTGAAGATTTAAGTCACACTGGTGCTCATAAAATAAATCATTGCTTAGGCGAGGCTCTCTTAGCAAAAAGAATGGGTAAGAAAAAAATAATTGCTGAAACTGGCGCTGGACAACATGGCGTTGCTCTTGCAACTGCTGCGGCTTTACTTGGGTTGAAATGTGATATTTATATGGGGGAAGTTGATATAAAAAAAGAACATCCAAATGTTGTTAAAATGAAAATATTAGGTGCAAAAGTTATTCCTGTTACACATGGAAGAAAAACACTAAAAGAAGCTGTAGATGCTGCTTTTGAAGGTTATTTGGAAGATCCTATTTCTCAATTATATGCTATCGGATCTATTGTAGGACCTCATCCTTTTCCTATGATGGTTAGAGATTTTCAATCTATTGTTGGAAATGAAGCAAAAAGTCAAATTCTTGAATTAACTGGCAAACTACCAGATTCTATAATTGCTTGTATTGGTGGTGGCTCGAATGCTATGGGTATCTTTTCTGCTTTTTTAGATGATAAAGAGGTTAATCTTTTTGGAATAGAACCAGGTGGATTAGGTATTGATAAGGATGGAGAACATGCTGCAACATTAACAAAAGGTGTTCCTGGCGTTATGCATGGTTTTAAATCATATATGTTACAGGATAAGGATGGAGAGCCGCAAGAAGTATATTCAGTGGCTAGTGGTTTAGATTATCCATCAGTTGGTCCACAACATAGTTTCTTGAAAGATTTGAAAAGAGTGAATTATAAAGTTATAAATGATAATGAAGCTATAGATGCATTTTTTGAATTATCCCGAATGGAAGGTATTATACCTGCAATAGAATCAGCTCATGCAATTGCTTATGCAATGAAATTATCAAAAATTGAAAAAGACTCTATTATTTTAATAAATTTATCTGGTCGAGGAGATAAAGATATTGATTTCATTGAAGAAAATTATGGAACAAGAAATTAAGAATTACTTAAGATAATAGGGCAGGGGACTATGAAAAAATGGAATAAAGCGGTTGAACAATATATATCAACTCCTTTTGATAATGATAATATAATTACTGGAATAACAAAAGAAAATGCTTCAACTGTTATTTTGCGACTTATGCAAAATACGACAAAGACTATTGTTGTTTTTGCTCCTCAGTTAGTTATTGCAGAAGAATTATTATCTGCTTTAGAACTATGGCGTGATGCTTTGAAAATGGACTTGTCTATTGAACTGCTTTTAGAATCTTTTTCTAATGAATTATACTTGCCTGAAAATGAAACTGCTAGGACAAATATTTTATATAAACTATTAACTAATCCACCAAATATTATTATAACGACTGCAACCGCAGCATTGTCGCCAACGCCAACTCCTGACTTTATTTCTAAGAAAGCTTTTACTCTACATCGTGGCGATGAAATCTCCTTTGATAAATTACTATCACAATTAGTTGATATGGATTTTGATGATGAATTTGAAGTTAATATTCCAGGTGAATTTTCTAAAAGGGGAGGGATTATTGATATTTATTCTCCAGCCGAAATGTATCCTGCAAGACTTGAGTTCTGGGGCGATGAGATTGAATCAATGAGAATATTCGCTACTAACGATCAAAGGTCAATTGAAGATATTAAAAACTATACAATTATTCCTTGTTCGAGTGTTGAATATAATGATAACTTAACAAGTAATTTTTTCGATTGGCTTGACTTAATTGATACTAAATTTGTATCTTTGTTTCCAAAAGATATTGATACACATATTCAAAGATTTTCATCTGATGATAAACAAAAAATCTTTATTGATAAATTAGCTAACAAAAGTAATTCGGTTGAATTATTTAAAGAACAAAGTAAAGATAATCAATTACCTGAATGCTATCCAAGTTTAAAACATATTATTATTGATAACGAAGAAAACAATGCTCAGTCAATTTTTCAAGCTTTTGCAAATAGAATTCATCAATGGCTAGATACTGAATACTCCGTTACAATAATAGCATTTAGTGAAGGCGGTTTAAATCATATCAAACAATGGTGTAAGGATTATAAACTTAAAACGACCAATATAAAATTTGTTATTGATGAATTACCTTATGGGATTTTGCTACCTGTGCAAAAGCATGTTATTTTAACAGAACGAGATATTTTTAGTCTTTCACGACAACAAAAATTTGCACCTGCTATTGCGAAGAGTGCAAAAATGCAAGACTTTAAATATTCGCCTGAGTATATTGAAATGAATGAAAATGATTATGCTGTTCATTTAACGCATGGTATTTGTGTCTTTAAAGGTATTAAAAAAGTTATGCTAAAAGAACTGCTGCATGAAGTTATTGAATTAGAGTTCGCTAATGATATTTCTATGTTCGTGCCTCTTCAAAATGCTGCCGTTATTCATAGATATATTGGCTCTCAAAAAAACATTCCTACATTAAGCAAACTAAATACAAATAGTTGGTCTAATAAACGAAAACTTGCGGAAGATAAGATTAAGAAAATGGCTATGGAAATGATAAGAATTCAAGCTGTTAGAAATTCAATTAATGGCTTTGCTTTTCAGAATGATGACATCGAACAAAAACTATTTGAAGAAGCATTTCCTTTTACTGCGACTAAAGACCAATTGACTGCATCTGAAGAAATAAAATATGATATGAGCCAACCTAAACCTATGGATAGATTATTGTGTGGCGATGTTGGATATGGCAAAACTGAAGTTGCGATGCGTGCAGTTTTTAAAGCTGTTTCAAGTGGCAAACAAGTAGCAATTCTTGTTCCAACAACTATTCTAGCACAACAACATTACTATTCGTTTGTAGAGCGATTTAATGAATATCCTTATACCATTGAAATGTTAAGTCGATTTAAGACAAAGAAAAATCAATTGCAAGTTATTGAAAACCTTAAAAGTGGTGGAGTTGATATTGTTATTGGAACACATCGATTAGTTCAAGATGATATTCAATTCAAAGATTTAGGATTAGTTATTGTTGATGAAGAGCAACGATTTGGAGTTACGCATAAAGAAAAACTTAAAAAGCTTAGAACAACAGTTGATGTGCTTGTTATGACAGCAACCCCAATACCAAGAACGCTGCATTTATCAATGGTTGGTGTTCGTGATTTAAGCACTATAATGTCTCCGCCATATAAAAGGTTACCAATAAAGACTATTGTTTCTGAATACGATGATAAGATTATTGTAAATGCAATTGAACAAGAATTGCAACGAGATGGACAAGTTTTCTTCTTGCATAACCGAGTAAAAACAATTGAACAAACAACTGAAAACTTGCAAACATTAATGCCTAATGTTAAATTCAAATTTGCACATGGACAAATGAATGAATCTGAATTAGAAGACATTATGAATGAATTCATAGACCATAAAATAGATGTTTTAGTTAGCACAACAATCATTGAATCTGGCTTAGACATTCCTAATGCAAATACTATCATAATAGACAGAGCAGACCGTTTTGGGCTTGCTGCGTTATATCAATTACGGGGCAGGGTGGGTAGATGGATTCATCAAGCGTATTCATATTTCTTATTACCAAAGCATGGTATGTTATCAGGAAGTGCTAAGAAGCGAATCGCAGCTGTTAGGAAATACACAGAGTTAAGTGTTGGTTTCAAATTAGCATTAAAAGATTTAGAAATTCGTGGGGCAGGGAACATATTAGGTTCAACCCAAAGTGGAGCAATTAACAACATCGGTTTTGAGTTATATTGTCAATTATTACAATCAGAAATTGCGAATTTACAAGGCAAAAACTTTGAAATATTGCCTGAAGTCTTAATATCATTCGATTTCATTAGATATGCGATATGTGCAGATAAAGAAACGGTAACAATCCTCATTCCAGATGATTATATTTTATCAGATACAATGCGTCTTGCAATGTATAAGAAGTTAGCTGATTTCATAAACTTATCTGATATAAAAGAGCTAAAAGAAGCATTTATAGATAAATATGGACCAATCCCTAAAACGATTAAAACCTTATTTGATTATCATACTATAAGAATTATGGCTGCAAGCTTGAAGATAGATAGTATTGTTACCTTACACAATAAGTTTTCAATAAAAAACAAAAATGGTAAAACAATGTTATCATTTGACATATCACAGTTTAAAAACAAGCTAAAAGCTATAATCGAAATACTAAAAGAATTAAAAAAGTCAATCAACAAATAAAGTGGTTCGGGCTTCCAGCCTGAACTAAAAAACTTGCAAAGCAAAAAGTAATGCAGGCATCCTGCCTGCTGTGCGTCGTTTGCGTAGCAAACAAGCACAAAAACTTAATCATTTGTTTACAACTTAAAAAATTCCCATAAGAAGATGCCGAGCAAAGCTCAGCGTTCCCATAATTACTTGCGATTTATGCACTAAATACCAAATTTTTAAGAAATGTCGCAATATACTACATAATCCAATAAAATACAATTAACAACTTATTAACAGGTGTTATTAACAATGTCTATAAACAACTAATATCAAACTATATAAAAGATGTCAATAACCACATTTTCCCTATATTCGATTTAACATAATATATATTATGCGACCTTACGCATTAGATTAAAAAAGCCGATTTTAGGCATTATACGCATATTTAACATAAAATGTGAGTTTAGATACGACTAGCATATTAAATCCTAATTTAGAGTGTTTATTGACGATATACAATAATTCTTTATTTTAAATATAAGCAAAATAAACAAATTATCGAAAGTTTTTCAAATTCAAAGCTTGCATTTTGCCAAAATGATGGTATAGTGAATAAAGAACAATTTTAATTAAAGTCATACAAAAGAATAAAAAGGAGTATAAAAAATGATTAAACAAGCAATTATTAGACTAAAATGGCAAGAATCTGCACAACTCGCAAATTGCCCCCCTGCCCCACATTTACTTAGAGGTGCTATTGCTGGAGCTTTTCCTGATAACCCGCTATTTCATCAACATGACAAAAATGGCAAGGAGATATATCGTTATCCTCTTATACAATATCGTTGGGATACTCCTAAAAAAGAAGATAGAGGCAAAAAGGTTGGAGATGGTTTAATTATCGGTTTCGGTGAAGCGGTTGATAGTTTAACACAACTATTTACATCTGATATAAACATTAAGTTAGGCGATACTGAAATGCAATCTCCAGAAGTGTCTTGTGAACTACGCAAGTCAGATTTCCGTATTGATGATAAACTCAATGAATATTTTTTCCGTTCCCCTTGGATTCCTTTAAAACAAGAAAAATATGAAAAATTTAAAGATTTATCTCGGAATGAACAAAAAAGTGAACTTAATAGAATTATGATTGGTAATATTTTAATGGCTGCTCGTGGGTTAGATATCAAGCTAAATGAAAGAGTTTTTGTTTTGTTTCAAGAAAAAAAAAGACAAATTTGTAAATATAAAAACTTGAAATTACAAGGCTTCACTGGTAGAGTAATAACTAATGTCAAATTACCAGAAGATATTGCTATTGGTGGAAAAATATCACATGGTTATGGATGGATTAAAGCAGTGAATAGTGAATAGTGAATAGTGAACAATGTATGGGTATCCCATAGTGGGTATCCTTAATAAATAAAGGAGGATGAAAAATGGGACAATTTTTAAGTGTTGGTATATGTACAGAATTTTATTTTAATTCAGAAAAGCCGTATAGGTTCTTTGGAACAGAGGAAGAATTTAATATCGCTTTTAACAAAGAGTTAGCTAAAGAATTCGCAATTGAGTTATATGATAAAACTATTGAAAAAGATGACGATAAGGAATATGTAGTTTATAAAATAAAACCTCAAATACTTGAGGATAATATAATTGAGCTTTTAAAACAACAGTTATCTCTTTATTCTAATATTAATGATGATGTAAACGAAGTTGTCAAAAAATTAAATAACAAAAAGTTTGATGATATTATGGAAATTGCGGAAAATAAAGAATTCTTTTGTTTTCAACTATTGCCATATTATAGTCAATACATTGAAAACAAATCTGTTAATATGACTTTTGTTACATTATTTTCAGAAGGCAAAATTATGATGGAATGCTATGGTCCTTTATTCTCATATTTTGAAAATATGATTCACACAGCTTGCAAAGATAATATCTTATCAAAAGCTTTAAAAGTTAGAATAATGGGGTAAAATATGTTACCATTAAAAGCAAATTATAATTGATGGGAAATTAACATTTAAAAATGGAATAAAGCCACCAAAAGGGCAATATGATGTTATTGTTATTTTTCCTGAAAACAATGAAATCATTTCAGATGATACTATTTCTGAAATTAAGGATAAAATTATACAATATGAAAATCCAGATAAAATAATTCTGCATGGTTCTTATGCAAGAGGTGATGCGAGTAAATATTGCGATTTAGATTTAATTGTTATAAAAGAAACAAATATAAGTTTAATTGAACGAGGTCATGATTTACGATGGGAATTAGCTGATTATCCTTTTGAAGTTGATTTGAAAATTCTAACAAAAGAAGAGTTTGAAAGATGGAAAGAACGAAATTGTTCTTATACCAAAACAGATATAAATAAATGGAAGGTGTTGTATGAAAAATAAGGAAGATATAAAATGAGTTTAGCATATAAATTATGGAAAATAGGAAGTGTATTGTCAGAAGATGATATAAAAGCTTCAATAAAGGAAGAGCCGTCATTTAAAGATGGAGACGAGCCGATATATTTAAATATTAATTTTGATTTTAAAGATAATAAAATAATTGATATAAATCTAAATAAAGATAGTGTTACTAAAGATAAACTATTTTTTACAAAAAAGATAGGAGGAAGTGGAACAGGTATTTATTATCTATATCCTAATTTATCTATTCAAAAAGAAAATCCTATAAAAAAAATAAGTCAAATAGAAAAGTCTTTAGAACAAGTGGTTATAAAAAACTGTAAACCAAGTCAAAAATTTAAAATAGCATTAATTTTATATACATTTTTATTAAGTGATTTAAAATTTGAAGATAAAAGCAATGATAAAAATATAGATAAAGTCAAAAAAGATTTACAAAAAGCCAATCCAAGTTGGGATGAGTATTTTGATGATAAAGAATTTGTTGTTACGAAAAATAATGAAGATGAAATTGTTAGTATTTTAAAAGAATTAAATACTCTTAATAAGGATAACTATATTATTTATTTGACAATTAATAATAAAACATTTTTTGAAGAAATGCCTGAGGTTTGGGATAACTGGTATAAGACACCTGTAGAATATGATAAATTAAAAGATGGCTACGATATGCTTACTAATCAAAAAAGTAAAATTGGATACAAAACAGATGTTAAAGTTCTTTCTTATGATCAATATCATGATTCTTTAAAACATAGAACTATTGAAAATCTTCCATTGTCTTTAGAAAGTGCTAGAAATATCAAATTTGCTTGGATTTATATTTTAGATAATTTAGTTTTTTATTTCAAGGGATTAGAGTATATCATCATACCAAACATTATTTCAGATAAGGATGATATTTATAGATTAATTATTGAAAGATTAGTTCAAGCAAAGAAAAGTACTGATACTAAAAAAGGAGTTTTGGAAAGATTAAATAAAGAAGAAAAAAGTTTAAAAAGCAAAATTGAAAAACTCAAAAAGAAAAAGTCCGAGTGCTCTAAAGAAGAAAAAAAATTAGATAGGATAACTTCTGATATTGAAAAAAAAGATTTAGGTATAATTCAAGAATTTAATGAACAATTATTAACTATTGATGAACATATCAATTCAGTAACTATTGATTATCTATTTACAAAAATTGATAGAACTAATAAATCATTTGAAATAAAAGGAACTATTGAAGATGTTATTCCAAGTAAAATGGGTAAGCTTGTTAATACTATGAGAGATTTTAAAATTGAAGACTTGGTAAAACTTGGAGCAAAAGATAAAGATAAAACATATTTACAAGATTTTTTCAATAGAGATGAGTTATATTTTGCTGCGAATAAAAGCT
>JAOZMT010000268.1 GCA_029934175.1 Victivallales bacterium
CATGAATAGCTGTCCGTTTTAATCTACGGAGACCAACAACAAAACTACAACCCTGAAAGGGTTGCACTATGTTTGTTAGCAAGTGTTTAGGAGGTTGTTAGATTAAATCGATAGCCCCTTCAAGCGGAACTCCGACGGTTTTTTTGACTTTTCTAGATCAAAGTGTAAAGACCTTATTGAAACTAGTATATTTTTCAACCGTTCACAGTATATCATTATTTCATCCGTTTGCTGTATATAATAAAATCTCCAATTTGAGCATTTAAATCTTCAGCTACAACTGGACATTTTGCACGAAGTAAAAAGAAAATATTTGCATTAACATCGCTTAAAGTTTCATAGTTCCCCTGCCCTTTTGATATTATTAAATCTGCGTTATTAAAAACCTTTATAAACTCATCAGAACATTTATTTAAAACAGTCCCTGGATAACCTGCTCCGTTATCAATAACTTTAACAATTTTATCTAAACCAACATCTTTTGCATCTTTTATTAATGCATCATTTATTGCAGGTTTTCCACGAACAGCTAAAATTATTTTTTCCATAGGTAATTGTTCAATAAAAAGTTTATCAAAAACAATTTCACCTGCATTATCCGCAAGATATAAAATGCTTTTTGCTTTATCTATTTCATTTCTCAACTTTTCAATATTTTCATTTGCATATTTCGCAGATAATCCCAATTCTAATTCATTATGAATTTCTGTTTCAGAATAATTATTTTTTGCTCCATAATCAATAATATTGCCAGTAATAGCAAGTTTTAAAGCCGTTACAAAAGCATCATCTGAATTTGCGATTAATGCAGATAATTCATCACACATATCCAAAATATATTTGTTAGACTTTTCTTTAATGTCATAATAAGTATCTAAACCATTTGTCCATTTGTCAATTATTGTAAACATCTCTCCAGCTATTTCTGGAGGCGAAAGTGATACATCAATATTTGCAAATAATTCTTGAACCTCTTGTCTTATTTCATTATGCAAACCTTTGTCAATATGCATTAATGCCGACTCCAGTTGTTTATCAAAACAAGGAAAACATTTTTTATAAATTTTCATCTATTTTACTCCATAAATTTTTAATAATTTCATAAGCTTCGCCTTTAGCATATTCAATAATTGTTTGTTCCTTCATTAACGCATCGTGTATATTTCTATCAAAAGGAATTTCTGCGATAACTGAAATATTTGCGAACTGTGCAACTTCGTGTATTTTATTAGACATATCTTTATTTAAATCAGCCTTATTTATTATTACGCTCGTTTTAACTCCGAAATGTTTTGTTAATTTAATAACTCGTTCCATATCGTGTAATCCTGAAACCGTTGGCTCTGTAACAATAATAACCAAATCAACACCTGTAACTGATGCAATAACAGGACAACCTGTTCCTGGAGGTCCATCGCCAATAGTTTGCGAAGCGTGCAATTTATTTGCGAGTTGTGCAGCTGTATTTCTAACTTGCGTTACAAGTTTGCCAGAATTTTCAGCGCCAACACCAAGTTCCGCGTGAGACATTGGAATATTATCAGTTTTTGAAATAAAACATTTACCTGTAGGTTCAGGCGACATTGTAATTGCCGAAACGGGACAAACATAAGCACAAAATCCACAACCTTCACAATGTTGTTTATCAACTTTATAAGTTATTTGAACAAAATCATTTTTAGGTCCATTCATATCAATAGCATCAAAATGACATTCTTTGCATAAACCGCAAGCGATACATTTTTCAGAATCAATATGAGCCATTTGCCCAGAAATAAATATTTCTTCTTGAAATTCTGTAGGTTTTAATAATAATTGCAAATCAGCTGCATCAACATCAGTATCAAATAATACTCTATTTTTTGCGAGCTGTGCAAGAGATGAGGTTATTGTAGTTTTTCCAGTTCCGCCTTTTCCACTAATAACAATTATTTCTTTGAAGTTATCAGCGTTTCCTTGTTTTTCAAAAACAACTTCATCTTTTTTAACACCAGATAAAAGAAAATTATCTTCTTTAAATAAAGGTGGTTCTGAAGTTTTTAAATCAATAATCTCATTATAAATTCCAGCAAATATATCTGCCAGCTCTGCAAATTCTTGAACTAATATTTTTCCTGTTGAATAAGCTTCTGCATATTTTCTATCAAATGGAATTCTACCGAGAATTGGAATCCCAATTTTTTCTGCGAACTGTGCAATTATTTTATCATCGCCATCTGAACGATTAATAACTATTCCTGTTGGTTTTCTCATTTTTAAAGAAAGTTGAACAGCTAATTTTAGATCATGTAAACCAAAAGGAGTTGGTTCTGTAACTAAAACAGTTACATCAGCATCACTCAAAGATTCAACAACTGGACAACCAGTTCCAGGCGACGAATCAATAATATTTATAGCTCCATCAATTCGATGTTTTTTCAAATCTTTAACAACATTTGGAGCTAATGATTCTCCTATATTTAATAAACCATATCCAAAGAAAAACGAATTTGTTTCATCTTCAGAAATTATAACTTTACCCATTTGATGTGGCACTTCTTTTATTGCTAATTGGGGACAAACAACTTTGCACAAACCGCAAGAATGACATAATTCATCGAATAATAAAACTTTCTTTTTGACTAAAGCCAAAGCATTATAATTACATTTTTCTACACACTTTCCACAGCCATCACATTTTTCATTATCAACAACAGGATGTAAAACAGTTACTGCAATTTCCTTTGTTTTGTTTGGTTTAATAAATAGATGACAATTTGGTTCTTCAACATCACAATCAAGTAATGTTACCTTTTGCGAGTTATGCAATTTTTCACCCAAATAATATGCTAAATTAACAGCAAAAGTTGTTTTTCCTGTTCCGCCTTTTCCACTTGCAATTGAAATATTCATTCTTCTTCTCCATCTATTATTTTAATAGCTTTTCCATTAATCAACGCATCAGCTATTTTTTTATGCGCTGATTGAATAATATTACCAAATGTTTGTCGTGAAACCTCCATCTTTTCTGCGGCATCAGCTTGATACATCTCTTCAATATCACCTAATCTCATCGCCTCCATTTCGCAAGGAGTTAATTTAACCTCCTTTAATTCACAAATTGGAACAGCACGAGGTTTAAAATATTTATAATTAAACTCCCCTTTTATACTTCTTCTTTTACATTTTCGTGGCATTTTGTATCTCCTTTTTTCCAAAAATTTTATCTACTAATTTAATATACAGAGCAGCTGATTTTACTTGAATGATATAAGCTAATGCAATAATCAATGCTATTTCCGCACCTTCTTTTCCAAAAACAGTCATTGCAATTGCTAATGCAACAGATAAATTTCTCATTACAGTTCCATAAACCATTGCAATTGCATCTCCCCTTTTGAAAAAGATTTTACCAATTATAGTTGTCAAGGTATATGTGATTGCATAAAAGATTAATAAAGGAACAATAATCATAATTAAAGCTTGAGGATTTGATACTATAACTTGTGCTTTTAATGACATTGCAACAAATATAATACCTAAAACTCCAAGCGTTGATATTGGTGGAAATTTCTGTTTGATTTCATTTTTATATTTTTCTTCTCCATATTTTTTAATAATAAATCTCTGTGTTATTTGACCAAAAAGCATTGGCAGAAAAACGACGATTGCTATTTGTTTAAAAATAGCTAATAACGGAATTACTATTGCTGTTCCCATTAAAAACTTAACATAGAAAGGAGCAACAATGGCACTTAAAATTAGTCCTACAACAGTCATTTTAATTGCAGCTATCATATTACCTTTTGCAAATGCTGTCCAAGAAATTGTCATTCCCGATGTTGGCATAACACTCATAAATATCATTCCTAACGCAAGATATTTTTGTTCTGGAGCTTGAAAAAATAGTTGAACTATTCCAAATCCAATAAATGGAATTATTGCAAAATTAATAATTTGTGCAATAACTATATCTTTTGTTCCTCCTTTAGCAACCAATTTTCTGATTTGAAGATTTACCATCATTGGATAAACCATCATAAAAGTTAATGGAACGATTAATATTTTTAATGCTTTTGTATCAATAAAATATCCACAAATAACACCACTCACGACCGCTAATAAAATAGCCCATATTAAATTCTTTTGTATCACTCCTAACGCTTTAAACATCTTTTTCTCCTTTTTTAATTGTTTTTATTATAGTATAATATA
>JAOZMT010000269.1 GCA_029934175.1 Victivallales bacterium
ATAGCAATTGTTATCATCTTTCAAAAAGTATATTTTTCAACCGTTCACAGTATATGTCCTATTTTATGTTCACCAGAAGAATTAACAGGAGAAAAAGAAAATGTATGATCCAATTGTAGCAGAAGTTCGTAAAATTCGTAATGCACATTCTAAAAAATTTAATTATGATGTTAGAGCCATTTTTGAAGATTATGACAATAGACATAATGAAATGATAGATAGACTGAAAGAAATAAAAAATAATTTTAACAAAACAGTCCCATTGATAAAAAATACTGATAATTTTAATTAAAAGAAAAACTTTGAACAAATAAGAAATTGAATAAGTTGCGATTTGTGCAGTGATTTAGTATTTCACTAATTAACAATTTAAAAATGGGCTGTTTTAAATTATCACAATCATATTATTTGCATAAATCGCAAATTTTTTCTAAAATAACTTGAATGTTTTAATTTAAGATTTATATTAAAAATGCATAAATAGGACTTTTTTATAAACTAATAATTTTAATATCAATAACTTAATAATATAATAATGAATGATTACCATATACATACAAAATATTGCAAACATGCAATAGGAACAGCTACAGATTATGTTAATGCTGCACAACTCGCAAATGTTGAAGAAATAGGAATATCTGATCATACGCCACTTCCTGAAAAGTGGTTTTCTGATATTCGGATGTCTTTAGATGAGTTTGAAAAATATGATTCTGAAATTGATTTTTTAAAATCTCAAAATTTAAATATCAAAGTGTTTAAAGGATTGGAATGTGATTGGGTTGATAAGTTTAAAAATTTTTATGTTGAAGAATTGCTAGAAAAAAGAAGTTATGATTATTTGATAGGTTCAGTTCATTGGTTTAAATATGATAATACTTGGAAATATGCGTATGATATGGAAAATAACTCAAAATATCTTTTGGAATATGCAAAACGAGTAATTGAAGCTATGGAAGCTGGAATATTTGATTTTATTGCACATCCTGATTTATTTGGAGGAAGTTTTACAGAGAATGATTGGGATGAGAATATGACACAATGTTCTATTGATATTATTCAAGCAGCAACGGAGTTAAATGCTGTTTTAGAAATAAATGGCAATGGTTTTAGACGATTAAATAAAAAGAATAAACCAGCTTATCCGATGAATAAATTTTGGGAGATAGCATCTGATTATTCTGTTAGAGTTATTTGTAATTCAGATGCACATCGTCCAAATGAAGTAACATCTAATATATCAAAATGTTTAAAAGTCGCAGAAAAGTTTAAATTAAAAAGAATTAAAAATTTCAAAGAATTAACAGGAGAAAACAAAAATGATTAACCGTGATGAATTATGTTCTTTTTTAGAAAAATCATTAGATATGGGAGTTAAGTTCATATCAGATCCATCAAACAATGGGCTTCAAGTCGAAGGAACGAGCAAAGTTAAAAAAATTATTTTTGCGGTCGATGCAAGTTTAGAATTATTTCAAATAGCAAAAGAAGAACAAGCAGATTTTATTTTCACTCACCACGGTATAAGTTGGGGAGGTGGAATTAAACAAATAAATGGAAATATTGCAAAACAAATAAAAATATTAATTCAAAATGATATATCTTTATTTTCAGTGCATTTACCGTTAGATGCTCATTGTAAGCTTGGACATAATGCACAACTCGCAAATATGATAAATTTAAAAAATCAGATTCCTTTTTCGGAATATGCGAATATTAAAATAGGAGTTAGTGGCGAATCCTCAGAAACAACTCCTCAAAAATTACTTGATACAATATCCTCTAAAATGGATATTTCAAATAGCAGAATATTTGGAGGAAGTGAAAAATTATTATCAAAGATAGGAATCGTTTCTGGTGGAGCAGGTCAAAGTTCATTACAAGATGCTGTAGATTTAGGGTTAGATTGTCTGATTACTGGAGAAGTAGGGCATAGTTCATATCATTTCATAAAAGAAAATGATTTATCAGTCATAGGTTTAGGACATTATTCAAGTGAACAACCTGGGATTTTTGCAGTAATGAATGCTATAGATAAAAAGTATAATCTTGATGTAAAATTTGTTGATATTCCAACAGGTCTTTAAAAAAGTGTGAAAAACTTTAAAAAAAACTTGTTTTTTTAGTAAAAAATCATATATTATATACCTTATTAAGGAAAATATGCTCAGGTGGCGAAATTGGCAGACGCGCTAGATTTAGGATCTAGTGTCTTACGACGTGAGGGTTCGAGTCCCTCCCTGAGTACCATTCATAAATTACCAAAATCTTTTAGTTAATCAATTTATACTTATATGAAATACAATTTTAAAAAAACAAAATATAGTTCAAAAATAGATTTGTTAGTATGCCCCGATTGCAGTGAGGAATTACTGCAAGTTGATATTGTAGCTTACTCGCGCTGTCCTTTTTGTGACTATGAATTCTTAGTTAACCATGAATTAGAGGATTATTTATTACAGCCTGCTGTTAATTATTTTATTGATTCGCATTTTTCAAGTAAAATTCATACAGGACATATTTTGAATTAATCGCATTTATGAATTTAAATCTCTACCCTAAAATAAATCCACAGACTCCGTCTCCTGGGACATTAGCCTTAAAATTATCAACAAAAAAATTTTCCATAATCATAAACACGACTTCTAATTTATTTAATACGATAGACACTTCTCCTAATATAGAATTAATATTTGGTTCTCTTGATTCTTTAAATTTTTCGACTTTAAACAGTATCAATGATAAATTAGTTAAGAACACAAATTTTAAGGTTCATGCTGCCAAAATTTTATCTAAATGGTTAGAAGCTTTAATAGAAGAAGAATCTCAATCTAGTAAAAAGTATAATGATTCGCAAATTTCAGAATATGCAATAGATACTAATGAGATTTTAATATCAAATGATAAGATACAAATTGAATATATTTATGAATATAATGATTTTTCTAAATATATTCTTAAAATAACTTTTCCTCAATCTGAACTTGTTTGTTTTTATTGTGAAGTAGCTGAAATCACTTCTGATTTCCCATTATGTATGAAATGTGCTGATATTCTTTTTCTTAATCTTGTAAATATGAAAATTGAAGAGGATTATCATTTAAAACTACTTAAAGTATTAAAAGACAATGACATCAAATCTGCAATATTTCATACAAATGAAGGAATAATGCTTTCACTTCCACAGTCAAAGCCTATATACAGAGAATTAATAAAAAAAAATACTTACGAAATGAATATTCTTGATATCAAATGTGAACTGTTTTATCAGAAATATTCTTCAATGACAAAATCAACTGTATTACCTATTACTATCGAAAATGAAACTGCAGAATCTTGTATTCTTTTAGGACTAAATTACAAAAGTATTTTAAATTATCAACAGGCTTTAGCCGAAAAGTATAAATCATCTGCATTTATATTACCAGCAAGCAATTATAAAAATGTTTTAGAATGTGTTCGCCTTTCAGAGCATATTGACAAATCTATAAATATCATTTGTGGAAAATTCCTTAATGCTGCTGTTCAGTCACTGCGAGATTCAACTGTTCATAATTCGCTCAATAAAAAATCTGCATCAGAGATAGAATTTACTTCTGTAGCACCAGATGCCATATCAAGACATATCGTTGGGGATTTTGAATTAGTAATGATTCCTTATGTGAACTCATCAAATAGTTATATCTCAAGAATAAAGGATATTCAAACGGGAGAGTTTTTAATTTTTACAGAGACAATTGATGACTTACAATTTTTAGAAAAAACATTAAAAGGGATAAGTAGTTTAGTTTTTACTTTATCTTTAAATGAACGAGAATCGAATGATAATATTATTAATTTATTACAAAATTTACAAGCAAAAAATAAAATACCTAGATTAATAATTATGTCACCTAAGGAAACTCTATTTTTTGATTTAGATTTAGAATAAATTTATGAAACTTAAATATATTGCACAAATCGCAATTGCAATCCTAATATTAAGGCTAGTTTCAAATGAACTTTACACTTTCAATTACAAATAGACGAAAAAATCGTCAGATTACCGACTTTAGGGGCTGTCGATTTAATCGTAGCGCCGTCCGTCTCGGCGGCATAATGCTTAGATACTGAGAAGAATACATTGCTTATTTGGGAACAAAAGCTTAAATTAAGTATTTTTCCCAGTATATTAACATTCTGCCACCGA
>JAOZMT010000270.1 GCA_029934175.1 Victivallales bacterium
ACCTACAAGGAATTTTATTAATTTACTTAAATAAAAACTTGTAATTTTTTATTATTGTGCTATTTTTATTAAAAATGAAATATAAATTCATTGATTAAGGTAATCTCATTAATTGAAAATAAGGATAACAAATGAGTTTTTTAAATATAAAAGATAAGTCTTATGTCGTATTTGGAATAGCAAATAGAAAAAGCGTGGCATTTCATATTGCAAAAGTATTGCAAGATGAAGGGGCTAAACTTATTTGCTCAGTTCAAAATAACGACCAAAAAGCAGTTGTAAAAAAGTTTTTTCCAACAGCAGATTGCTATTTGTGCAATGTTGAAGATGAAACTCAAATAAAAGATATTGCAAAAAAAATAGGAAAGAATCATAAGGAAATATCTGGTCTAGTTCATTCTATAGCTTTTGCAAATTATTCTGAAGGCTTACAACCATTTCATAAAACTGTGAAAGCTGATTTTCTCCAAGCTATGGATATTTCATGCTTCTCTTTTATTTCTTTAGCATCAGCGTTGAAACCTTATTTTACAAATGACGCATCTCTAATAACAATATCTATTTCTACAACCCGTATGGCAGCAGAAAGTTATGGTTATATGGCTCCTGTTAAAGCAGCTTTAAATTCTAGTATTGTTTTTTTAGCAAAGTCATTGAGTCATGATACTAAAATTCGTGTTAATGGTGTAGGAGCATCTTTGCTTAAAACATCTGCATCAGCTGGAATACCTGGTTATATAGAACCTTATTTATATGCAGAACAGGCTACTTTAAGGAAAGAAGCTCTTAAAACAGAAGAGGTTGCGAACTGTGCAGTCTTTTTATTGAGCTCTACATCAAGTGGTATAAATGCTCAAACTGTCGTTGTTGATGCTGGAATGTCAACAAACTTTTTTGATAAAGATATTGTAAAAAAAGCAATGAGTTAAAAAAATGATTGAAACAAAAATAACTATTAATAATGAAGCAGGCATACATTGTCGCCCTTCTACTGCAATAATGACTGCGGTAAAGGAATTCCCAAACTGTGAATTTTTATTAACAACTCAAAATGGAGAGTCTTCATTATTGAGTATTTTAGAACTTTTATCTCTATGTGTTCAGTATAAAGAAGAAGTTAAATTAATGGTAACTGGTGATAACGAAGAAGAGGCAAGTAAAAAAATAAGTGATTTATTTGCTTATAAATTTGATTTTCCTCCACAACAATAACTGAGAAACAACTTATGAAAATTATAATTTTAGGAGCAGGAGAGTTTGGTAAAAATTTAGCATCAACATTGTGTAGTAATAATCATGATGTTGTTGTTGTTGATAGAAAAGCTAATACCCTTGATGATATAAATGAAAATTTAGATGTTATGGTTATTCGTGGTAATGGAGCAACAATTGATGCTCTAAAAAAAGCTGGAATTGAACAAGCTGAATTATTATTAGCGGTTAGTGGAAATGAAGAATCAAATATTTTAGCTTGCCAAATAGCAGACCATTTTGGAGCTAAAATGAAAATTTGCAGATTATATTCAAAAGAATTTTTCTCGGAAAAAGATGGCTTTCTTCCACATAAACTTGGTATTACACATACGGTTATTCCGGAAGAAGATTGCGTTACAAATATTATGAATGTTTTGGACAAACAAATAACCCTTGAAAAAATCTTTTTCAGCAATCAAAATGCATCTATGACAGCATTTCAAGTTTTGCACAACTCGCAAATAACTGGAATTAGACTTAAAGATTTTCCTGAAAGAGAACTTGTTAATAAAGTCAGATTTGCAGCAATTATTCGTGACGGTAAATTATTAACACCAAATGGAGATACTATATTGCTGGCTAGTGATGAAGTTTATCTTGCAGGTAGTAATGACAATGTTCAAGCTATGTTGGATTGGATTTCACCTAAAGAGCCTGATTTGAAGACAGTAGTTATTGCAGGTGCAACTAGGATTGGTGCAAGTCTTGCTATAAATTTGTTAAACTTAGGCTTTACTGTTAAAATGATAGAGAATGATAAACGCAGGTGTGATGATTTTTTAGACTCATGCAAAGAAAATATAATGATTCTTAAAGGATTATCTACAAATAAAAGTATTTTAAATATCGCAGGAGTTCATAGTTGTGACATTTTTGTTAGCACTGTTGATGATGATGAAGAAAATATTTTAAGTTGTGTATTGGCTAAAAAAATGGGGGCTAAAAAAGTTATAACAGTTACTCATAAACATGAATATGTTGAAATTGTCCCTGATATGAGGATGATTGATGCAGGATTTAATACTGGTTTAGTTGCAGTGAATACTGTTCTAAGACACCTTGGAACTGGAACTGGAAAGTTAAGCATTGATGCTGTTTTACATAGATTTAATGCATATATTTTTGAATATACCGTGCGTAAAGGCTCTAAGTTATGTGATAAAAAAATTAGAGATTGCAATTTCCCTTCAATGGCTGTTTTAGCATTAATTTTCAGGAAAGGCGAAGTTATTACACCAGATGGTAATTTAACTATACAAGAGGATGATATTATTGCAACAATCGCAACAACTGAAAATGCAAGAATATTGGGTCCTATTTTTGAAAAAAGAAGTTTTTTATAAATTATGAAATTTAGACCTGTTATAAATGTAATTGCCGCACTAGTAGTTATTATAGGACTAGCTATTTTATTCTCCACTGGTGTATCTTGGTATATGGGAGATTCTAATAAGCAAGTTATGGGACTATTTTTATCTGCTATGATTTCTATTGGTTTTGGAATTTCAACCTTTTTATTATCTCGTGTAAATAGGTATACCTTAGGAATAAGGGAAGGGTTTGGGATTGTAACACTTGGGTGGATTACTGCATCGGCTTTTGGAGCAATTCCTTATATAATTGTTTCAGACTTCTTTTGGTATGATGCATTCTTTGAGACAATGTCAGGTTTTTCAACGACTGGATCAAGTGTGATGGATAATCAACTACTTTTGATGAGTGGAGAAACTCTGAAAACTGGGATTCGAGATATGTCAAAAGGAATATTATTTTGGCGAAGTCTAACACATTGGTTTGGAGGTATGGGAATAGTTGTTTTGTCTCTTGCAATTCTTCCATTTTTAGGAATAAGTGGACAAAAACTTTACAATGCAGAAGTTCCAGGTCCAACATCGGATCAATTGACTCCACGAATTGCGAATAGTGCAAAAATTCTTTGGGGGGTTTATTTTTTATTAACAATTATCCAAGTCTTATTTTTATGGTTTGGAGGAATGCCAATGTTTGATTCTTGGTGTCATTCATTTGCTACTTTAGCAACTGGCGGATTCTCAACACAACAGGCAAGTATTGGACATTATGGGAGTGCTTATTTTGATACTGTAATAACTGTATTTATGTTCTTAGCGGGATGTAACTTCATTTTACATTATAGAGCTCTTCAAGGCAAGCCATTGTTTTATTTTAAAGATGAGGAATTCCGATTTTATTTAGGAGTTGTTCTTATATCAACAGCAACAATAACTCTTAATTTAATTCTTTCTGGGAAAAACATATTAGATTCTGCAGGAAATGAAATAGTCCCTACATTTTTTAATGCTTTGCAATATGCATCATTTCAAGTAGTATCAATAATAACAACGACAGGTTTTGCAACAGCAGATTGGGATTTATGGCCTGCATATTCCGCAATTTTGCTTGTTTCACTTATGTTCATTGGAGGATGTGGAGGATCAACTGGCGGTGGCATGAAAAGTTCTCGAATATTATTACTTATAAAATATGGAAAATTTCAAGTAGAACGATGTCTTTATCCATCAGTTGTTGCAAATGTTAGATTAAATAAAGAAAGAATAGATACTTCCACTTTATATAAAACACTTAGTTTTTTCTTCTTTTTTCTTATTATTTACATTATTTGCACTATTCTATTATGCGTGGTTGATGATATAGATTTTAGAACTGCAACAACTGCATCAATCGCAGCTCTTGGTAATATAGGACCTGGTCTCGGGAAAGTGGGAGCTACATGTTCATATTCTTGGTTCTCCCCAGCAGCTAAACTTTTATTAACATTTGAAATGTTATTAGGACGCTTGGAATTATATACAGTTTTAGTTCTTTTCTTACCTTCTTTTTGGAAAAAATAAAGTATTGTATATATTCAGTGAACCACATTAAATTATAGTTAACCACAGAGGAAACAAA
>JAOZMT010000271.1 GCA_029934175.1 Victivallales bacterium
CAAAAAAAAGAAAATCAATAAAACTATAGAATAATACACCTTTTTTATCATCCCCAAAAGCGTTATAAGCAGAAAAGATAAAACATACTTTAAACACTAAAAAGTATGTTTGTATCTTGTATTCTTGTATATTGATAAAAAAGAGAGAAAAACCGCCAATATTAGAAATTGATTAGTAGTTTTTTGAGTAATTTGAGCAAAAAAAAGAGTTACGATAAATCGTAACTCTTTAGTAGTTAGTTAATTCCTAAATGGAGGCGTGAAGCGGAATCGAACCGCTCTAGATGGTTTTGCAGACCACTGCCTAACCTATCGGCCATCACGCCCAAATTAAAGAACACCTTTCATAGGTTTTGAAAGGACACATAATATACATCTCTTTTCAAATAAGTCTAATTTTTTAACCATTTTTTTAAGTTTTTTTTTAAATCATACCTGATTTTCTTGCATATTCAAAAATTCCGCCAGCCTCTATAACTTCTTGAACTGCACCTAAATCATTTAAATTAATAATCTTATCACAATTAGCAAGTTTTATAGTTTTATTATCTAAATCAATTTCAACTTCATCTCCAGTTTTAACCATTTGATTTAAAGAATCATTTACTTCTACTGGATAAACTTCCCCAGTCGCAATACAGTTTCTAAAGAAAATTCTTGCAAATGAATTTGCAATAACTGCTTTGCACCCTGCAGCACCTAAGCTAATAGGAGCATGTTCTCTACTAGAACCACATCCGAAATTCGTTCCTCCTATTATTATAGGATATTCTGTCTTCATTTTTCCCTCATCAACATATCTGGTTTCATATTCATCAGGCAAACCACATAGAGCGTAACTTCCTAACTTTTCATATTCTTCAGATATAGTTGGCACTAAATTTAAATATTGAGCAGGGATAATTTGATCTGTATCAATATTATCTCCTGTGATAAACACCTTTCCTTTTATAGTATTTGACATATTACTCTCCTTTTATAATTTTGCATCAGTTATAAAACCAGTCAAAGCCGAAGCTGCAGCTGTTAATGGTGACGCCAATATAGTTTTTGATTCTTTCGAGCCCATTCTACCTGGGAAATTACGATTTGTAGTGCTTATACATACTTCACTTCCATTACATCTTCCATGAGTATCCACTGGACCACCTAAACATGCAGCACACGAAGGTGGCTTTATTATACACCCTGCACTTTCAAAAATATCCATATAAGAAATTCCTTCATACTTCAATTCTTTTAAAGCGGCTTCCACTTCTACTGTTGCTGGAATAATATATGTATCAATTTTTACCGATTTTTTATATAATACTTTTGCTGCCATTGCAAAATCTTCAATTTTGCCACCTGTGCAACTTCCTATATACGATCTATCTAATTTATAATCTAATAAATCTGCGACATTCCCCTTTTTATCTGGAGAATATGGCATTGCAACAACAGGTTTTAAATCTTCTGCATTATAATGATAAACCGAGCTATAATTAGCATCTTCATCACTTTCATAACACTTAAATTCTTTATCTGTTTTAGATTTCACAAACTCAATTGTTTTATTATCTGGAGCAATAATTCCATTTTTCCCCCCAGCTTCAATTGCCATATTACAAATAGTCATTCTTTCTTCAATTGATAATTCTTCGATTGTGCTACCTGCAAATTCCATTGCACAGTATGTAGCACCATCAACACCAATATCTCCAATAATTCTTAAAATAATATCTTTTGCTGTCACATTTGCATCTAGTTCACCATCAATAACAAATTTAATTGACTGCGGAACTTTTATTAATAATTTACCAGTTCCCATAACAAATCCAGCATCAGTATTACCAATACCGGTTGCAAACATACCTAACGCACCGTGCGTGCATGTATGTGAATCTGTTCCAAATAAAATTTCTCCAGGTCTTGTATGTCCTTTCTCTGGTAAAGTTACATGACAAACTCCAGAATATGTTTCATTTGCTGGGTCATAAAAATAAGGTAAATCTTGCTCTTTAACAAATTGTCTTAACACATCTACATTTCTATGACATTTTTCATCTGCTGTGAAAATATAATGGTCAGGAATAAGGACAATACCTTCTTTATCCCATACTTTTGCATTTTCTCCAAATTCTCTTTTAAACACTCCAATAGTTCCTGGACCACATACATCATGTGACATTAATACATTTGCCTCAACCCAAATATTGTCTCCAGGAGCGACAGAATCTTTTCCTGCGGCTTGTGCCAATATTTTTTCAGTTATAGTCATTCCCATTTTTATCTCCTAAATAGATTTTATTTTATAATTGCGATTTATGCATATAATATAATGAACAATAGAAATTTTTCAAGTTAAGAGAAAATAATTTATATTTTATTTGATTTTTCAGTTAATTAAAGATACATTATTGAATATTAATAATAAAAGAAGGAAATTATAATGATAGATAAAAAATTATTTGATAAAATAAGTTGGAAAATGCCAGGCTTAGATATTGAGAAAGAAAGTTTTGATAGGATTGATAAAGAAGCAGGAAGTCGTAAAGCAAATTGGTCTGATTCTGAATGGAAAGTCATAAGGCGATTAATTCATACTACTGCAAATTTTAAAATAATAGATCATATAAAGTTTTCTAATAATCCAATAGAAGCAGGTTTAAATGCAATTAATAGCGGTAAAGTAATATATAGTGATTCAAATATGATCAAAAGTGGGTTGTCTGTATTCAAACTACAACAATTTAATGAAATTTATACACGCGAATCAATACGATGCTATATTGCAGATTCTAAAGTTGCACAAATCGCAAAAGAAAAAAAAGTTTCAAGGGCATTAACAGCAGTTGAATATGCAAAGGAGCTTATTGATGATGCTATAGTTTTAATAGGAAATGCCCCCCTCGCCTTAGCTGGGATAATAAGGCTTGCTGAGGAAGAAAATATTCGTCCAGCATTAATTATAGGAATGCCTGTAGGATTTGTAAATGTTATTGAATCAAAAGAATTATTATATCAAAGTGACATTCCATATATTTCAATTGAAGGCAGAATGGGAGGAAGTCCATTAGCTGTAGCAACTCTTCATGCCTTAATGGAACCGTATTTATAAGTGTTTAATCATTTATATATACATATTCCTTTTTGCATAAATAAATGTGCGTATTGTGCATTTTATTCAGAAACTAATTTTTCAGAAATTGCTGTTGATAATTTTCTCAACAAATTGCAAAAAGAATTAAATGAAAATAGAGATGCACTCTCACAAGTAAAAACTGTATATATTGGTGGAGGAACTCCATCTATATTATCTATAAAACAACTTAGAAAACTTTTTGGTTTAATTTATGATAATCTATCTAAAAAACCTAAAGAGTTTTCTATTGAGTGTAACCCAGATTCTTTAACAACAGAAAAGATACAACTAATTGCACAGTTCGCAAATCGTATTAGTTTAGGCGTTCAAACATTCAACAAAAAACTCAGAACAACACTTGGGCGTATTGGCGATATTAGTCAATTTAATTGCATTACTCAAGAGTTACAAAAATGTAATTTAAGTAATATAAGTGCGGATTTAATATACTCCATTCCTAATCAAAGTATGGAAAATTTAAAATATGACTTAGATTTATTAATTTCTTTAGATATAAAACATATTTCAGCCTATTCATTAACTATAGAGGAAAACACGAAATTAGCGACTTGTGCAGAAATGCAAATTGATGACAATACTAGTGCTGATATGTTTCAATTTATAACAAGTCACCTTGCAAGCAATAATATAAAACAATATGAAATATCCAATTATGCAAATGAAAATTATAAATGTCAGCATAATTCAGGTATTTGGCATGGTGATACATACTTGGGGTTAGGACCTACTGCCTGTTCATTTGATGGAACTGATCGTTGGTCTGAACCTAATTCATTGGAACTATGGCTAAAGAATTGCCCTAAAGACTTTGATAAAATACCTAACCTCGACCGAGCTAAAGAAATATTTATTATGGGCTTGCGAACTGTGCAAGGTTGGGATAAAAATATGTTCTTTCAAACTTGTGGCATTAATTATTGCGACTTGTGCAAAGATTTTAATATTCTCATTGAAGAGAATCTTATCATTTTAGAAAAAAATAAAATATACCCAACAAAAAAAGGGTTACTGTTTTGGAATAATATTGCAGAA
>JAOZMT010000272.1 GCA_029934175.1 Victivallales bacterium
ACGGTTTTGTGCTTTGCACTATGAATTGATTAAATCGACAGCCCCTGAAAGCGGAACTCCGACACTTTAAATTTCTAGCCTAAAGTGAAAAGTAATTTTTAAGTGCAATCTGAAACTAGCCTTATTTTGCTCAAAAATTATATCTTTGGATGAAGTTAATAACAAATTAAAAAATTGGTATATTTTGAGAATATTGAAAAAAAATGGAAATTTCTTTGAAAAAGGCTTGAATTATATCATTTTTATACTATAATTAGGGGAGGAAAGGGTGGTATAGGTGTAAAAAGGGGAACTATAAATGAGTGAAAGTATAGAAGAAAATGAACTGTTTCTTGTTGGAGAATATCAACATACGATTGATAATCAACGCAGAACAGCAATTCCAAGTTCTTGGAGAAATAAGAAAGAGAAGACTACATTCTTCTTATTTCCTGGTAGAAATGCTACATTACAGTTAATTCCTCGTGCAACTTTTAAATCTTTTTTAGAAAAAGTTAAGAAAATAAGTTTTGCAAATGCAAAGGCAGGATTAGCCTTAGCACAAATAGGAGCAAAAGCTCAAGAATGTTCATGTGATAAACAAGGTAGAATTCAAATATCACAAAAATTATTGAATCATACAAAATGGGATATAAAAAAAGACAGCTCAGTGGTGCTTGTCGGAGCATTTTCTCATATTCAATTATTTTCAAAAACAGCTTGGGAAACTTCTCAGATTTCTGATGAAGATTGCTTAGACCAAATTCAAGCCATTCATGAAAATGATGATGGAGATATAATGAAACTGTTACAAGGATTATAAGGGGAAGTAAATGAATCAGAATGATACTAAACATATTCCTGTGTTACACAAAGAAGTGATTGAATATGCAAATATAACAAATGACAATATGATTGCTATTGATGGAACTTTAGGATATGGTGGACATAGCGAACGATTATTGAAACTAAATGATTCATTAACAATTTTAGGCATAGATCGTGATACAGATGCATTATCTTATGCGACTGAAAGATTATCATTTGCTGGAGAAAAATTTATTCCTAAGCAAGGAAGTTTTTCAAAAATGGAAGAAATTGCGAAGAGTGCAAATATAGATAAGGTAGACCTAGTTATATTAGATTTAGGAATATCATCTGCACAAATAGATAATCCAGCACGAGGTTTTGCACATAGGATGAATGGACCACTTGATATGCGAATGGATAAAACCTCAGAGAAAACAGCAAGTAGAGTTTTAAATAGTAGATCTTTTGAAGGATTAGCTGAAATATTTAAGAAATATGGAGAAATCCGAAGTAGTAAAAAATTAGCATCAGCAATAGTAGAATATAGAGAAAATCATCATCTTTCTACAACAGCAGAGTTAAAAGGAATTTGCGAAGATTTATTTGGTGTTGCAAGACCAGGTAAGTTACCAACCGCAACGCTATGTTTTCAAGCATTAAGAATTGAAGTTAATGATGAAATAAAAGAAATAGAAAAAGGAATTGTAGAAGCAATGAATATACTTAAAAAGGATGGGCGACTTATCGTAATAAGTTTTCATTCCTTAGAAGACCGCATTGTTAAACAATATTTCAAGCAAGAATCAGTTTCTTGCATATGCCCTCCAGGAATGCCTATTTGCACCTGTGGTCATAAAAAACAATTAAAAATTTTAACAAAAAAACCTATTGTAGCTACTAAAGAAGAACTACAATACAATAAGCGTGCGACTTGTGCAAAAATGCGTGTTGCTCAAAAAATATAGGAGGCTATAGTGAAAACTCATACTAGAACTTTAAAAAGACCTAAAAACTTACAAAACCATATTGTTAATAAGAAAAAAGGAATAAAAATCATGCCTACAATAATTATTGGAGTTTTAATGATTTTTACAGCATGTATCTCAGCTGCTAGAATATCAAGCAAAACTGAATCATTAAATAAAGAAAATGTTAAATTAATTCGAGAAATTAAAAAATTACATATTGAAATAGATAACTATGAAATCAAGCGAGAAAAACTAGAAACTTTTCCACATATTATGGGAAAAATCCAAGAGTTTGGTTTATTCTTAAGTGACCCTAAAGCTGAGCAAGTTAAAAATATGAAATTAGTTGATAATAAAAGATTTTTATTAACAGAAGGAAGAAGGTTGCAAATATCTCAACGATAGACAATGACATCAAATGAAAATATTAATACTAGGATAAAGCTAGTTTCATTCTTTATTTTTATTACTTTATTTGCTTTAATTTTGAGAATGTATTATTTACAAATAATACGATATGATGAACTTTCAAAAAAAGCTAAGGCAAAGTATGAAACTAAAATTGTCAAAAAGGGTGAACGCGGAAAAATTTATGACTTTAATGGTAATCTTTTAGTTGGAAATAAACCATGTAAAAATATTATAGCTGATCCTCAATTAGTTGGGTCGGCAGATAAATGTATTGATATTGCTGCATACTTCGCAAAAAAAATCCCTAATTTAGATAAAGATAAAATATTTAAAAGATTGAGTCAAAAACATCGAATTACTGATTCTGGTGAAAAAAAATTAAACAAATATGCACAAATCGCAAAGCTTATTGATATAGATTTAGCTGCTGAAATAAAATCTGAAATAAAAAAACTTGGATTTAAAGGCATTGCTTTTACTAATTCTAAAAAAAGAGATTATATCAAGGGAAAACTTTTAGCTAATATTTTAGGTTTTACAACTGTAAAAAAAGGAAAATCTATAGGATTAGGTGGATTAGAGTATCGCGAAAAAGAATTAGAATCAAAAGCTAACATTACTTTAAAAGTTGAAAGGGCTAGAACTGGGATTATTTTAGACGAAAATTCATCAAGTGCTTCTGATGATATAATCTCAGTTTTAGATTATTTAATTGATGATATTAACGGAGTAAAGGGACAAAGGAAAGTCACAAAAAAAGAAAAGTCCATTGATGGTTCAAACATATATCTAACAGTTATTGAACCTGTTCAAGCTATAATGGAAGATGAATTAGATAAATTAATGGAAAAGTGGAAACCAAAATCAGCTTATGGTATTATGGTTAATCCAAAAACTGGAAATGTTTTAGCTATTGCACAAAGACCTACATTTAACCCGAATGATAGAACAACTATGAAAGCTGATAACTTAAAATTACGATTTGCTCAAGATATTTTTGATCCAGGTTCGACTATGAAACCAATATCTATTTCAGGGGCGCTTGATAAGGGGTTTGTTAAGCCAGATACAAAGTTTTATTGTGAAAAAGGATATTGGATTTATAACAAACGCTCTTTAAAAGATGCAGGGCATTCTTATGAATATTTAACAGTATCTGAAATCATACAAAAATCTAGTAATATAGGCACTGCAAAAATTGCAATAAAAATGGGTGCAAACAATTTATATAAAATACTTAATAAGTTTGGTTTTGGAAAAATGACTGGATTACAGTTAGCTGGCGAAACACGAGGTATTTTACGAAAAGTCAAAAAATGGGATTCATTATCTATTACGCGGTTACCAATGGGACAAGGTATATCTGTGACAGCTCTTCAATTGGCAAGGGCATACTGTGCATTAGGAAACGGAGGTAAACTTGTTAAATTAAGAATAATTGATCGTATTGAGAATAAGGAAAAAGGAATAATTGAGAAGACTGAAATAAAACCTTCAGCAAGTGTATGGCAAAATAAAACAACACATAAAAAAATTATAGACATGATGAAGTTAGTAACTCAAGAAGGAGGAACTGCAAAAAAAGCTGCAATTGATGGATATTTCGTTGCAGGGAAAACAGGAACATCTCAAAAATTAGAGCCTAAGCAAATTGTAATTGATGAGAATGGTAATGAGCAAATAATAAAAGCACATTATTCACATTCAAAATATATTGCAACATTTGCAGGTTTTGTTCCTGCAGACAATCCCAAATTTATTCTAATTGTCATTGCAGACGAACCAAAAGGTAGTCATTATGGCGGAACAGTAGCCGCACCAGCATTTAAAAATATCGCAACAAAAACTTTAAGGTATTTCAATATCCCAAAAGACTTTTAATTATTTGCTTATTTTTTCTAAATAGCGGCTCTAAATAAATTAAAATAAATGGGCGTTGTTCTTAATGCCGACCACTATTTATAAAGATTTTTAACCACTAATAGACACTAACTGAACACTAATA
>JAOZMT010000273.1 GCA_029934175.1 Victivallales bacterium
CATTGTTCGCAAAAATTCTATTGATTATTGAACAAAACGAACCCCGAAATGTTAGATATATTAATAAAAATGCTTGATAAAATGAAAAAATGCACTAAGGTAATAAAATACAAATTATTGCTACAATATTAAATAAAGAAAAGGAGAATAAAAATGCCATTAATTAAAACTCAAGTATCAAAAGAGTTATCAAAAATAGAAAAGGAAACTTTAGCTAAAGAATTATCTGCGAAGTGTGCAAGTGTGTTAGGAAAGTCTGTATCTTATGTTGCTTCTATTGTAGATGATAATTCAACTATAGCTTTTGGAGGGGATATTCAAGACTTTGCTTTCGTTGAATTGAAAAGCATTGGAGCATTAAACCCAGATGTAAATAAAGATTTAACAGTTGCGATTTGTGCAATTGTATCAGATGTAATTGATATTCCATCAGATAAAATATATATAGAAATATCTGATGTGAATGGAGCTTACTGGGGTTGGAATAATCAAACTTTTAGGTAAATAATGAGTAATAAACCACATTTGTTAATTGTAGATGACGAACGCAATACTCGCAATGTATTGGAACGATTTTTGCGTTTAAAATATCAGGTTACACAGGCTAAAAATGGCTTGGAGGCAATTGAATTATTTAAAGGCAATAGCTTTGATTTAATTTTAACAGATTTAAAAATGCCTGGAGCTGATGGAATGGCAGTTGTCTTAGCATCAAAAGAATTAAATCCTTCACCTCCTTGTATTGTAGCTACTGCTTATGGATCTATTGAAACAGCTGTAGATGTTGTGAAAGCTGGAGCTTTTGATTTTATTGTAAAACCTGTTGATATTGATAATTTGAAATTAAAATTAGAAGATGCTTTAACTATAAAGAAAAGCAAAAAGGCAATATTAGTTCAACAAAATAAGAGTGAGTCTAATATTATAATTGGAGAATCAACTGAAATAAAACAAGTTTTAAAAATAGTTGAAAAAATTGCATCAGCACGGACAACAGTTTTGATAACTGGTGAAAGTGGAACAGGTAAAGAACTTATTGCAGAATCTTTACATAATTTAAGTGGTAGATCTGGAAAGTTTATTCCTGTGAACTGTGCAGCATTATCTGATAGTTTACTGGAAAGTGAACTTTTTGGTCATGAAAAAGGAGCTTTTACAGGAGCAATAGAAAGAAAAATGGGACGATTTGAACGAGCCAAAGGCGGAACGATTTTTCTTGATGAGATAGCTGAAATTGATATGCAAACCCAAGTGAAACTTTTAAGAATTTTAGAAAATAGAGTATTTGAAAGGGTAGGGGGGGCAGAAATTATAAAATCAGATGCAAGAGTAGTTACTGCAACGAATCGTAATTTAAGTGATATGGTAAAAAATGGGGAATTCAGAGAAGATTTATATTTCAGACTTAATGTCTTAAATATTCAAGTTCCTTCATTAAGAAGTCGAAAAGATGATATTCCATTATTAATTAATTATTTTCTTAATTTTTTTGCGAAAGAAAACGATATTGAAGAGGTCACAATTACAGATGATGCTATATCCATCTTAAAAAATTATAGTTGGTATGGAAATATTAGAGAATTAAAAAATACTATTGAAAAAATGGTTGTCTTATCAGATAGTTGGAAAATTGGAAAAAATGATATTCCATTTAATATTCAAAATAATATATCTGACATCAGTAAGGATGAATTAGATATAAATAAGAATGCAAAGGAATTAATCATATCTGCATTAGATGCGACAAATGGAAATATAACAAAGGCAGCGGATAAATTAGGTATAAATAGAAGAACTTTACATCGAAAACTCAAAAAATATGATATTTAGTTCTTTATGAAAAGTTTAATAAAAAATATATTTGTATTATTAGTTAGCTTTTATTTTCTTAATTTAAATGCTAATGATAAACTTAAAAGTAGAATAAAAACTGCTATAACAGAGAACTCTATTAATCCTATGATAGATGAACTATATGAGATTTTAGATAATTCTCTTGAAGAAAAGTTGAGATTTCCTGTAAAAACTAAGATATTGGAGCAACAAATTTATGTTGCTAAATCTATTTTGTTTTTAGAATTAATAGTAGAGAATAAAATTCCAATAAAAAAACAATTTATAAATTATCTATTTGATAATAACTTTCATTTTGCAATAATTGATAATATAGATAAAAAAGATAATGTTATAGAGGTCTTTAATATTCTAAATAAGTTATATGAAATTGATTCATCACAACAGTTTATGAAATTGCAATTAGCTATATCATTGGTATGGGATCAACCAAGACCAAAAATTCATAATCAAATAGGACAAAAAATGTTAGATTTTGAAATTGATTTAGAAAATCGTTATAATCATTATAAATATATTTTTGAAAAAAGAAAATCTAAAATTAAATATAAAGATTTATCAATACGAGATTTAACTTTAGTTGTAGATACTCCTGTTCCTGTATCAGAGTTGACATGGACTTTGCAAAATGTAAAATGTAATGGTAATTCTTGGAAAAACTTATATTCCCAAATTAAATACAATGACAAAAGATTAAAGCAACAACAATATGTTTGGCTATCTAGTGATGGAGATTATACATTGGCAAAAATAAAAGAAAAAGGCGGGATATGTGTAGATCAAGGATATTTTTGTGTTATTACAGCAAGGGCTTATGGAATTCCAGCATTAGGATTAAGTGGAGCTGGTAGTGATGGTTTTCATTATTGGTTTGCATATATGAAAAGGAATAATAAATGGGAATTAGATGCAGGAAGATATCAGCAATCTAAATTCACAACAGGTTTTTCGTATTCATCGCAAACAAATGAAAAAATAACGGACCATTTAGTTGAATATCAATATGATAAAAAGTTTAGGCTATCTAAATATAAAGAGGCGAAGGATTATATTAATATTGCAAATATTTTATTTTATAAAACAGAAAATATAAATGGAGCACTTGAATATGCTAGATATGCAAGAAAACTAGCCCCTTTAAAATCAGATCCTTGGGAAATTGAAGAGGAATACTTAGAAGGCAAAGAGGAATATACAGAATTATTAAAACTTTTAGATCAGAAAGAAAAAACTTTTACAAAATATGCTGATTTCATAGTTGATATTTATCAAAAACAAATCTATATTTTAGAAAAATTGGGAAAGGAAAAGGAAGCTGTTAGTTTAACATCATTTATGAAACGCAAGCTTAGTAGTAAATACAAAAGAGATGACTTATTACAATCTTCATATTTGGATGAATTTAAATTGTTTATGAAGAATAATAATTTAGATGCAGCGAGAGAATTGTTGGAAGATACATTATATAAACAAAGAAAGGCAAGAATAAAAGTTTTAAAAACAATATGGTTTTATTTTAATTTAATAAGTAAAAATAAATCTCAAAGGGAAAAAGGTTGTGAATTTTTATCAAAATACTTAAAAAAAAGAATGATTACAAAAGGTGGAAGTATTCATTCAAATAAAGCATTTGTAGTTTTTCTTTATAAAATTTATAAATTAATGAAAGAAGAAAGTAAAATGGAACAACTAATGAAAGATTACCCAATTATTTTGGAAGAGTTTAAAGAATAACTAACATTTTGGGATTCTTTTTGTTCAATAATCAATAGAATTTTTGCGAACAATGCTTTAGGAATACAACACATAAGGACTAAGTTTAGAGTAAAATAAACAAAATAACGCAGATATCTTGTCTGCAAAGTATCGTCATGCATCCTGTCTGGCGTGTGCGAAGCACAAAAAATAGCGAAACAAAAAAGGGTTTTAAGTTGTAAAAAACAGATTAGGTTTTTGTGCTTGTTTGCTTCGCAAACTCGCACAGCAGGCAAGATATCTGCTGAACTGTGCAGGCAAGATGTCTGCGTTACTTTTTGCTTCGCAAGTTTTATTGCTTGTTTTCTCTAAAGTTGAATCCCGAAATGTTAGATATAAATTACTGAAAGAAAAAAGGAGTTCTATATGGTAAATATATCAGAAAAGAGAGAGTTTTTAAAAACGCCAAAAAAATACCAAGATTATGATCGAGATCTTGAATTTGAAGAAAAGGTTAATAGTAAATCAATCAAAGGGGATTATGTTAGTTGGTATATATTCAGTAAAACCCATTTTACAACAAAGTAGACGAAGTTTTTCGCAAAGAACACAAAGGTTTTCTT
>JAOZMT010000274.1 GCA_029934175.1 Victivallales bacterium
AGAACTCTATTTTGATAAAACTTCTTTATCACTAACAATAACATCTTCTATTTCTAAATAATCTTCTAAATAGTCTTCTAACTTTATTAAATCATAACGCTCGCCATTTTCAATTAAAATGATTTCTTCTTTTACTTTAGTTTTAATTTTTAAGTGATATATATGAATCGCCTGAGAAGCAATTATCCTTTCACGCTTATGAGCGCGGAAGTCGTCATAAACATATAATTGTAAAATATTATCAATGGCAATGGAACAAATAACTTTAACTTTTTTTTGTAATTTAAGTGAAAAAAATTCTTCTCTAACGACAAGAAATTCTTCATTAATGTTTATAATTATTTGATTTTTTAGCTGTAATCCTCCATAAAAGAACCAATATATTGTTGAAATAATAAATGCATAAATCGCAACAGTATTATCACTAATATTAAAATCTAAAATGTTTTTTTGAAAGAATTCACTAGACCCAGCTAATAATAATGTTGAAACTGGGATTGCAAATATAAGACAAAGAATAACTCCTCCAGTATTTCTATCTGCATAAATCGCAGTTATATCTGAATTATCCTTAATAATTGTAACTAATTTTGTAAGTTTACCATCTTTTCCTAATTCTTTCTTATTTTTAGCATCATTGTTTTCATTAGATATATTGTTTTTCTGCAAATCTTTTTTCTTTAAATTTTTAGTGCTATTATATATTTCTTTACTATTGTAAATAGGAACTTTGCTTGCAACTCTCATTTCTGATAATTGACAAGTTTTGCACGATTCGCAAATATTCCAAATATCACAAACGAAAAAACTTGCACCACCTCTTGACTCTATAACATTATTATTTTTATCAAAATGATAATTAGAGCCTTTACTAAATAAATCATCTGTTTTTACTTGATAAACAAATGTTTCAAATGCTTGTTTGCATACTGGACATATCTTGCTGTTTTTTAAAAGTGTTTTAATAAAAAGTATTGTTACAACTAAGATAAAAAAGGGAATAAAAGATATAATAACAGCAAAAAACATTTCAATTTTTAATGAGAACCGCAAATAAATAACAAGACCTATAGGAATAACAGGAGATAATTCAATCAAACGAGATACAAAAGGAGAACCAATACCTTTTTCAAATATTCTGGTATATTTTCCCAAACTAGTGGGTTTAGTAATTAAATTCTTTTCTAAAGTTTTTCCGTTATAAAGAGTATTACATTTAGAACATTTTGGATAATATTTCTTAATGCTTTTATCAAAAACTCTTATTTTTGGAGGAACGATATATTCATTATTTCCACATTTTGGACAGTCTGATAATATAACTAAACATCGTTCATCTATTCCGCCTACTCGTTTTACTTCCATAATTATACTTCTCCTTTGTTGAATAAATACTGTTCTAAATAATTTTCAAGAACTTTTGGTTCTTCAATTCCTTCGCAGTTAAACAAAATTATAGATTTTGAATTACAATAATTTAAAATTAATTTAGAAATATGACAACGAGTTCGTCCATGACTTTTCCAATAAGAACTTCGTTCTATTTTTAATCTATTAATACTATTTCTTTCTATTAAAAAGATTTCTCTGACATATTTTTTTAAATTAAAACTAATTCCTTTATGAAGTAATAAAATATGATGTTTTGTTATTATTAACTCTATTTTATCCTTTATCATTAATGCAAACCACCATGAAGGGAGACTAAAGAAAAGAAAAAAGAATGTTATTATCAAGATTTGCAAATAAACATTATTAACCACTTGGCAACCAGCCCAAGCAAGAGCAAAACCACCTATCCCCAAAAAAAAGATACTAACCAAAATGAATATTTTACTGAATAAATTAGGGATTAATGTAGCTTTTAAACCAAATTCATTTTTCTTTATATATACAACATAAGACTGTTCTGATGTTGACTTTGGACTATTATGTTTTACATGAATACTAGGAAGTAAAAGTTCTGAATTGTTTTTATTAGATTTATACTTTAATAAGTTTTCTATTTCATTTGAATATTTTTTTTCACTTATAGTGCTGAATATAAAAAGTTCCCCACAGTCTTTACACTTAGCATATAGATCCATAATTAGATTATCTGTATCGACATCTTGTGAACGGTAACATTTAGGACATTGATTTTTCATAATTATTTACTTATCTTCTTTGCGAGTTGTGCATGTTTTATTTTAACAATTAACATTCCATGATTATCATTTTCTGCAAGATAATCACTGCCTTCTTGCAATTCCCAATCTTGAAAATTTCTTTTTCCTGAATCTGCGATTTGTGCAATTTTAGAAGGCTGTTTTATCGCCTTGTTGTCTATTATCTTAAATTCAACATAAGTTACTTTATTAGGTTCAATATAAATACTATGTTTTTTCTTTTTGTCAAATGATATTTGATGTTGTCCTGGTTTTAAATATGTAAATTTGACTAAAGTATTATTTATTCTTGTTTTCTTATGTCCTTGCGAATGTAAAGTTAATGTAGCCGGTCTGAAAGAATTCGGGTTTGAGAAAAAATCTTCAGGAATTTGCATTGCATAATAACCCAAAAAAACGACAAGTCCTACTACCCCAGCAATTACCTTTAATGCTGTTTTATTGCTACTTATAGAATCCCCCGTATTATTTGAATTAAAAAGTTCATCTGGATTAAAAATTAACTGAATTAAAGTTCTTAACGAAAATTTATTATTTCCAAGGCGTTTTGATAGAATTTCTTTATTACTTACAATTTTATCTTCAATATTCAACTCTTCTTCTAAATAATTCTCTAATTCAATTAAGTCATAAAGTTCGCCATTTTTTATTAAAGTAATTTTATCATTACCTTTAGTTTTTACTTTTAAATGATATGAGTGCATTGTTTCCCTTGATGAACTACTATGACTGCTTGATGATTTGTGTTCTGTCTTAATATGATCAATGTAAAGTTGTGATAATTCATCAATTGAAATTGAACAAAGAACTTTAATTTTACTTGTAAAAAATATAGATGTATATTCTTTGCGTGCTACAAAAAAATCATCACTGATTTTAATTATAGTTTTAATTTTTGCAAATAAGATAGAATAAGTCAAGAAGTATATAAGAAAAGAACTGAAAGATATTAATAGAATAGTTACAGGCTCTAATAAGACAAAAGAAAAACTTTTTTGAAATATAATAAACCCTACACTGCAAAAAGCAATTATAAATAAACCACCAAACAACATTAAAATAATACCACCTATATTTCTATTTGTATAAACAGCCGTTAAAGCAGATGATGTTTTTATGATTTGAATAATAGATGTTAATTTGCCATTTGGTCCTAATTTTTTTGCTTTTGTAGTATTAGTGGGTTCATCACAAATATTATTTTTTTCTATAATTTTCCTTTTTGTAGCTGTCTCATATTTTAATTCACAATTTTCTATAGGTTCTTTAGATTTAACTCTCATTTTTGATAATTGACAAGTTTTGCACGATTCGCAAATGTTCCAAATATCACAAACTTGATAATTCAAATTATCTTCTTGAATAATGACATTATTATTTTTATCAATTGGGTAACCTTTATCATAACTTAATAAATCGTTCGCTTTTAATGTATGAGTAAATTTAGTAAATTTTGCTTTGCATACCGAACAAGACTTTCCACAAAAAAATTTATAGAATAAAAATGATATACCAGCTATATTTAAAACAAAACCAAACGATATAATTCCAGCTATTGCTATATCTATCTCAAAAATATTAATAAGAAGAGAAGTATTTCCTACAAATAAAGCAATACATATTCCAATAAGAATATATACAAAATGAGAATTAGAATTAATTTTATTATAAGCCTGCAATTTTTCAGGTGGTTCTATTAAATTTCTTTCTAATGTTTTAACTCCACACATTTTTCCACAGCTTGAACAACTTGCATGATAAAGAAAATATTTTTTATCAAAAGGCTTAAAGGAAGGTTCTACTACATATTCATTATTTCCACATTTTGGGCATTCCGATAATATAATCAAACACTTTTCGTCTACTCCATTTACTCTTTTTCTTTCCATTTTTTAATTCTCCTTATTTATTTCGTTGTATGATTGCACACAATTGCATCATCATTTGTAACCGTTCACGGGATTATTTTTATTGCTTAATCCCTGCTTAATATTTCA